>JAISLT010000100.1 GCA_031277165.1 Spirochaetaceae bacterium | reverse complement strand
CCGGTAAACATGGCGGGCTTTGTCATCGAAAACATTACCGGCGGCAGGGTAAAAACTTTTCACTGGCACGATGTGGAGAGCCTGCCCAGGGACGGCAGCGTGATCCTCCTGGACACCCGTACCCCCCAGGAGTTTGAGAACGGCGCCATCAAGGGCTTCATCAACATACCCCTGGACGATCTGCGGGACCGGTTTGGTGAACTGGACAAAAGCAAAAAGGTCTATGTAACCTGCCAGGTGGGGCTGCGGGGTTATGCGGCCTGCCGGATCCTCTCCCGGAAGGGTTTTGACTGTTACAACCTTTCCGGCGGGTACCGGCTCTACCGGTCCATTATGGATGAAGGTCCGGCGGCGGCAAAGACCGGCCGGTAAAATCCGGGGTTTTCCTGAATTTAAGCTTTTTGGAACGTCCCCGTATTGACACTTTTACGGGGTACCGGTAAAGTTATATAAGACAAACATTGTTAGGCGGGCTTTATACTTTTACGGGCGTCGATTTTAAAACAGCGGGGTTTAAAACCGGCAATAAAACCGGCCAAATGAAGTTTCATACCTACAGTTTCAATAGAGGGGTATTATGGATACGGGGACGGAACACAAAGAAGGAACGGGCCTTATTGTCTATTCCAGCAGGACGGGAAATACCCGGCGGCTTGCCGAAGGGATCCACCGGGGCTTGACGGACGCCCTGGGGTGGGAACCCCGTCTGGCGGCGGTGGAAGAAAACCCCGATCCCGCCGGGGCGGAGTGGATTTTGGCGGGTTTTTGGGTTGACCGGGGAACCGCCGATCAAAAGATCCTGGAATTTCTTAAAACCCTGGGGGGCCGCAGGGTCGGCCTCTTTGGAACCCTGGGGGCCTCCCCCGAATCGAAGCACGCCGGGGATGTACGCCAAAGGGTCCAGACCCTGGCGTCGGAAAAGAACACCCTCCTGGGCTGCTTTTTATGCCAAGGTAAAATCGACCCCGAGCTAACCGGGCATTTTAAGAACCTGCCCCCGGATAATCCCCATGGGATGACGCCGGAGCGGATGCAGCGCCATCTGGAAGCGGCAAAACATCCCGACGAAACGGATATTAGCGCCGGAGTACGGGCCTGTCTTTCCATGGTCAAATCCCTTTTGCCGGAGGGCGCAGCTTGAAATTCCGCAGGGTACACACCGTTATTGGAATAGTGTCTTGTTCACTGGTTCTGCTTTTTCTTTTCGGCATCTTTTTTGGAAGCGTCACAATTCCCCTGGGGGAAATCGGGGCGATCTTTGCCGGCAGGGACCGGACCAGCGCCGCGGCCAAAATAATAACCGGCATACGGCTGCCCCGGATCATGATGGCGATTTTGGTGGGGATGATGCTTTCCGCCGCGGGGACCATTTCCCAGGCGGTTTTCCGTAATCCCCTGGCGGATCCCTACATTATCGGCATCAGTGCCGGCGCGGTAAGCGGGGCGGTCCTGGCTTTTATCCTTAAACTGCCGGATATTTGGTACGGGGTTTTTGCCTTTTTTACCGCCATGGGAACAGCCTTTCTTATTTTTCGCCTCTCGGGAAGGCGGGGCAAGACCGATACCGCGGCGCTTTTAATAATCGGCGTGGCGATCTCGGCCTTTTTGGGGGCCCTGACTTCTTTCTGCATGTACCTGGCGGGGGAAGATTCCTACCGGGTTATGGTCTGGACCATGGGCTACCTGGGAGCAGCGTCCTGGACCCGGGTGGGCTTGCTGGTAATTCCCCTGATCCTGGCTATACTGTACTTCCTTTATCACCGCCACGATGTGGACGCCCTTCTTTTGGGGGATGAGGAAGCCCATTCCCTGGGGATCCCCGTGGGGACTTTAAAACGGCAGCTCCTTATCGTGGTCAGCCTAATCGCCGCCTTTTCCACGGCCTTTACGGGAATGATAGGATTTGTGGGGCTCATCGTCCCCCACGCGGTACGGCTCTGCATCGGGAGCAGCCACAGCCGCCTGCTTCCCCTGGCGGCCTATACCGGGGGCATGTTCCTCCTCTTTGCCGACACCCTGGCCCGGACTCTGCTTTCTCCCATCGAAATTCCCATCGGGGTGATCACCGCCTTTTTTGGCGCTCCGTTCTTTTTAGTACTCGCTGTGATGAACGGAAAAGGCGCCGCCCATGCTTAGGGCCGAGGGAATCAGTTTTGCCTACCAGGAGCGGCTTATCCTTAATGACATTTCCCTTTCTTTAAAGGCCGGGGAATTTTTAGGCTTTCTGGGCCCCAACGGATCGGGGAAATCAACATTCCTGAAAAACCTCCTGGGGTTTCTTAACCCCCTCCGGGGACGGATAGTTTTTTACGGAGGGGGCAGATCCCTGGATACGGGAACCGGGAAACCGGGCGTCCGGGATACGGAAACCGTACCGGACAGGATAGAACGTTCCCGGCGGCTTGCCTTTGTGCCCCAAAATGCAAGGCCCGCCGCGGCCCTTTCGGTGCGGGAACTGATGCTGATGGGAAGACTGCCCCATATACGGGATCGCTGGATAGGGTACCGCCCGGCGGATAAAGAGAAGGTGGAAGAGGCCCTGGCGGTGCTGGGCATAGCCCACATGGCGGAACGGAATGTGCTAAGCCTTTCGGGGGGCGAACTGCAAAAGGTAATTATCGGCCGCTGCCTTGTGCAGGAGGGGGACATACTGCTGTTGGATGAAGCCACCTCGGGGCTTGATCTTAACCACAGCATCGAAATTATGGAACTGATGAAAAAAAAAGCCGGCCAGGAGGGAAAAACCATCGTGGCGGTGCTTCACGATTTAAACCTCGCTTCCCAGTACTGCGACCGCATTGTACTCCTTAAAAATGGCCGCCTGCGGTACCAGGGAAGTCCCGGAGAAATTCTTACCGGAGAAGTGGTGGAAGACATCTACGGCATACGGGCGGTGGTAAAGAACGACGAATACGGCAGGCCCTTTGTGCTTCCCCGGCGGGCCGCCGGGGACGGGAAAGAACTGCCACAGGGGGCGGCCTGTGTTTACTGAACGGTTCCGGTCCCACCACGATGCCGAAGCAGGCCTGGAAAAGCTTCTGGGAAAACCCAGGGGGCATCTGCAGCGGCTTTTTAAGATGGCAAGCTGGGCCGCCGTGGAAAAAAAACTCCGGGAAAGTCCCCAAGGGCTGCCCCGGGGAATCTATATTCATGTACCCCACTGCGACAAAATTTGCAGTTTTTGTAACCTTAACCGGACGGAACGAAGGGGGGCGGATCTGGACGCCTATGCCGCATACATAGCCGGGGAAATCAAAACCTTTAGCGAATACCCCTATATTAAGGAACAGGCCTTTAATACCGTATACTTTGGGGGCGGAACCCCCACGGTACTTAGCGCCGGACAACTGGGCCGTATCCTGGATGCCCTTCACCGGCACATCCCCCTGGCCGAAGACTGCGAGATCACCCTGGAATCGACCCAGCATAATCTGGGGGCAAAAAAAGCCGCGGCCCTGGCCGGTTTGGGGGTGAACCGTTTTAGCATCGGCATTCAAACCTTTTCGGACCGGGGAAGAAAGATCCTGGGCAGAACCTTCGACGGAGAAAAATCCCTGGAAGAACTCCTGGCCCTGCGGGCCGCCTTTAAGGGGATTTTGGGCATAGACATTATCTACAGTTACCCCGAACAGAGCCCGGAAGAAATAGACCGGGACGGGGAGATCTGTATTTCGTCGGGGGTAGACAGCGTAAGTTTCTATTCCCTGATGATCCACCGGGGATCTTCCCTGGCAAAGTCCATTGAACAGGGGGAAACCCGCTTTGTGAGGCCCATTGACTGGGACCGGGAACGGCATCACCGGTTTTACCGGCGGCTTACCGGAGCGGGCTTTACCCTGCTGGAACTTTCTAAACTGGTAAGACCCGGCAGGGATCCCTACAGGTACATCCACATCCAATACGAAAACGGAGATCTTCTTCCTATCGGATCCGGCGCGGGGGGGCGGCTGGGGGGGTTCCGGATCTATTCCATGGCTCCGGGCAGACGGTTTATTTCTCCGGTAAACAAAGGGTATGAAAAGTACTACCGCATGCTGGGACAATTCCAATTTGGCCTGTACGATCCCTCCACCATGGGGCTTAGCCCGGGGGAAAAAGGGGCCGTGGAAGAAAAAATAAAGGAATTAGGCGGGCAGGGTTTTTTAAATCCCGTGCCGCAGAGTTCCGCCTGGACATTGAGCCCCGACGGAATATTCTGGGGAAACAACATTGCCGTGGAGGTCCTGGGGGCCGCCATCGCGTCATCATAAAGGAGAAACCGCATATGTCTATCGATAAGCTCCGGATGGGTACGAACGGGGGAACAGCTAAAAATCTACCGGGGGCGAAAATTCCCCGGCGCCTACAAAGGTACCCCGGGGGGAAATGGCCGCGGGGTGGGGCGTTGCTGGCGGTCCTGGTTGTGCTTGGCGCCTGCGGAGGGGGAAATTCCGCGGGGACGGAAGAAAATACAAACCCCGCCGCCGGGACCGCCGGGCCGGCCCAATCCGCCGGGGAAAATGCACCGCATGGGCAGGCATTGTACTGGCGGACAGTCGAAGAAAACAACGGACCCTATATTGTGGACGGGGCGGGCCACAGGGCCCCCCTAAGAAGGTACCGGCGCATCATCCTTAGCTCCCCGGGGGCGGTGGAGGTCCTGTATATGATAGGCGCCGAAGCGGCCATTGCGGCCCTTACCTCGGGCAGGGATCCAATCTGGCCGGAGGAAAAAACGGCCCTGCTCCCCACGGTGGGGAATACGGCCCGGCCCAACCTGGAGGCAATTGTCGCCCAAAAGCCGGACCTGATTATCGGCAACGCCATGAACGCCGCCCTTATCGAAGACCTTTCTTCCCGGGGCTATACCGTACTTGTCCACAACACCGGTTCCCTGGGGGATATTTTTAACAGCGCCGTGCTTTTGGGGGCCCTGACGGGAAAAGAGGCGGAAGCCCGGCGCCTGGTCTCGGAAAAAGAGACCCAGCTTGAGGCCCTGAAGGCGGAACTGCAGAGTGATCCCCCGAACCTAAGGGGGGCCTTTCTCTATTCGGTGAACCCGATCATGGCCTTTACCTCCCAGTCCCTGGCGGGGGAGATCCTCGATATCCTGGGGGTAACAAACATTGCCGCGGGCTTAAACGCCGCCCAGCCCATACTCTCGCCGGAATATATCCTGGCGGAAAATCCGGACTTTCTTTTTGGGGCCATGTCCATCACAAAACCGGAGGATATCCTTGGCGCCGATTCGGTGATAGCCAAAACCAGGGCGGGCCGGGAACGGAACATCCGCATAGTCCCCTCGTCGCTCTTTCTGCGCAGTTCCCCCCGCATTGTGGACAGCCTTTTGGAATTGTCCGGGGAAATCAAAAAATACGCCAAACCGGGGATATAGCGGGGCTTTCCCAAAACTCTTTGGTTTTGGGAAAGCAGCTTTAGTTTAGGGGAATTCCGGGCGGGGACTAAACCGCAAAAGACAAAGACGGATATAGTAAAAAAACTATGATTCCATAGGTTCGCAGCAGCCCGATAATCGTGGGGTTTTTATGGTTTTCCAACGAAAAAGCCATAAAAACCCTACAGGTGCAACAGGCTCCTAGTCAACATCCGCTAGTCAAGCAGTTTGTACTTGACGGTAAAATTGTCCTTACCGCCGGCAAAGGCATATTCGATGACCTGTATTTTGGCGTATCCGCTGCCATTACCGAGTTTGATGATGTAAACTTTGTAATTAGGCGTAAAGACAGGCCCACCGCCGCCACCGCTGTGATCCTGGGAATAATACTGATCAGCGTTGTACAGGTAAGAGGTAAAAGCACCATTACTAGGATAGTCGTTAAGTTCACCAGTGGAAGGAGTAGTACCATTGCCATGATCGTACCCCACAAAGGTCATGACGTTCAGCGGAGTTTGGGCTGTCGGCGCCGGCCCCATTCCAGTCCATACATACTTGTTGGTATCGACAGAATAGGGGATGCCATCAGCCCCTTTATTTGCCAGGCTTACGATTCCGAAATTTGTTGTCCCGGCATACCATACCCCGCCTTGTCCGCCGGTATTTGTGTCACCCGAGTTGGTAAGAATAAGCCTGGTCCGTTTAAAGGCTATATCCCAGTTGGTGGTGACCGCATTGGAAGCGTCGATTTCTACCGCGGTGCCGGACCTAAGGGCAAAATATTTGGTTTCACCGGTGCTTACACTAACGGAAAAGGTCTTTCCCCCGTCGTCTTCGGGACCGTTGGTGGTGTCGCAGCCCAGAAGAAGGGCGGCGGCGCATAGGAGGGCAAGCCCCTCCGCGACAAATGTTTTGTGTTTCATTTTGAAACTCCTTTTACTTTTTTGCGGAGTCCCGCCAAAATGCAAAGGACACCGCGTGAATCTATGCTTAGGCCCACGGCCTATAGAACAAATTTAAGACCCGCCGTAAATTCCTGGGCCGTGGCAGGGCCCAGGGGGTCTATCAGCCCGGTGATATTGTCCACCGAGGCATAAACGGTAAAGTGCTTGGCAAAGGTCAGGGCAAAATAAAAATCCAGGATAAACCGCGGATCGTAGGAAGGGTCGCCGGGATCCAGGGGCGAGAAAAACCGGCCCTGGAGGTAGGTGTAAATGCCGGCCCCTTTGTAATCCCAGCCGATCTTTCCCCTTACCATGTGGGCCGGCTGGGGATACAATTCCTTCCCTTCGCTGCGATCATACGCATAGAGCCAACTGTAAGCGGCGGAAATAAAGGCGCTTTTAAACAGGGTAAGCCTGGCTTCGGTATCAAAGCCCGTGCGCAGGGATCGTAGAATATTCTCGTTCAGGTAGACATCCCTGCCGGCGGCTGTTTTATAGTTCTGTAAAACGTTGGTGATCTCGTTCCATAGTTCCGTGTAGTACCCGTTAATCTGGGCAAAAAAGAAATCGTCCTTGGCATATTCCAAGGCCAGGTTAAAACTAAGGGCGTACTCGGGTTTAAGATCCTCGTTCCCCATGATCGTGGGATGTCCCGATACTATGGTCTCGTCCATTGCCATATAGAGGTCGCTGAAACCCGGCGCCCGGTACCCAAGCCCCGCGCCCCCAAGAAGCCTAAACCCGGCGGGCAGGTGGATCATCGCCGACAACTTCGGCGCACCCCCAAAACCGAACTGGGAACTCCGCTCCCCCCGGGCGCCCAGGATAAAAGAATACTTGTCCTCCTTGAAATACTCGGCCTGGGCATAGAGGGCTTCCCTGTCGGTCCAGACAAAGGTGGAACCGTGGTTCCTTAGGTTGTACTTGTCCATGGAGTTATAGGCCCCTTCAAAACCGGCGGTAAAAATAAAATGATCAATGCCGTCGTAGCTTCCTATGACTTCAAGGGCGGCCAGGTTTTCGTATTCATGATTTTCTCCTGTGGTCCATTCGTCCTTACCCGCCCAATAGGTATCCATGTCCCGCTGGTAGTAGTTGTCGTAGATCCGCAGGGTAAGGTTTCCGCTCCAGGGGGCCAATTCCGCCTGGATATAGCCGCCGGCCCGTATGTAGTCCCGCCGGGTAAGGCTGCCCAGGGCAGAGGTCTGTTCATCGCTCCGCATGCCCATGAAGGAAGCCCCCAGGGACATTCCGGCACTGTCCCCCAGGGGAAAGGACGTATCCAGCCCGGCCTTGCCCCGGTAATATTCGGGAAGCACGGAGGCGCTTTTGTCTTCGTTGTGGTAGAAGCCCCCCCTGGAGCCCTCCAGGGTAATTAGATTTTGGCTAAGGGCGATGGGAAAACCCACGGATCCGTTAAAATGCTGCTCCCGAAGGGGGGCAAAACCGGTGAAGGGATCCTCCGGTTTGTATGATGTACCGGGATCGTCGTAGGCTAAAAGAAAGCTGTTGGAAAGGTTGGCGGAAAGGGATAGTTTACCCCCCTTCCCCCCGGGTTTCTTGGTGATGATGTTTATCACACCCCCGATGCCGTCGGAACCATAAAGGGCCGACTGGGGCCCCCGGACTATTTCTATCCGTTCCACATTGGCAATGGGCATGGTGTCCCCGTCCAGGCGCTGGTTAATCCGTCCGCTTACCCGCTTGCCGTCGATAAGGTACAATACCCGGCCCTCGCCCATGCCCTGGAGTTGGACGCTGTCTCCCATGGGACCGCCGGTGTACATAATCCCGTAGTCTTCCAGGAGTTCCGTCACCGTGGCGGCGCTGGAGTTTTCTATCTCTTCCGCGGTGATAAGCTCGGTAAGCACCGGACTGTCCTTAAGCCGCTTCTCCGTCCGGGTACCCGTGACGGTTATGTCCTCAAGCCGGTATGCCCCCTCCCCTTCCTGGGCAAAAACCGCCGGACAAAACAAGCCCGGAAATCCTCCAAAGAAAAGCACCGCGGCCCCGATAAGCCCCCGCAGAGGACCGGGGCCGTATAAATAGTTATTCTTATATAACATAGTTAGTATTTACTAACATTTTATCCGGAAATTGTCAAGGGTTTTTTAAAAAAATTTAAAAAAGAATCTTCCAAAACTAACGGGGCTTTGGGATTGGCCCAAATTATCCGGAAACCCGGACAGCGGTCAATAAGGAGTAATGCGTTATGGTCAAATCCAGCGGCCTCTTGTACTTGCAGGTTTTGACCGCTTTTTTGTTGGAAAAGCCCTCAAAACCACGATTACCGGGCTGCTGGGGACCTTTGGTCCGATGGAGTTTTATGCATAACAGACTGCTAGCCCATTCTGGGGGTACCCGCGGTCTATGGTAGCGCGGCTTTGCCCTGCGGCCCTCAAGCTTCTGTTTCGGGCCTACGGGCTGGGGTTCCGCTAAACCCGCTTCCATGCGGATTTACCCGGGAGAAGTCTACCCCTTGCGTGACCTCTCCCGGGCTGCGAAAACCCTTAGAATCCCCCCGAATTTTTTCTGTACCATTGTTTTTACCGGCTGGATATGAACCTCCCCGCCGCAAGGGCTAAACTTGACCCACCATTCAAGACCGGATTACAATAATGAAGATACCCAGGCGCAAGCTCCGGGGTATGTACCCGGCTTTCCAATGAGCCTCCGCAGAGCAGAGCTCTGCGGTATCTTAAGCTTTGCCTTTGTTCGAACGGAAGCTCGTTCGATAGGAAGTTTATTATACCGTCTGGTTTAATCAGCCCGTTGGGCTGGCAATTAGAAGAAAGATTTATGCGCCGCTATACAGCGGCGTGGAATTGTACCAGATTTTTGTAAGCGTTGCGTT
>JAISLT010000061.1 GCA_031277165.1 Spirochaetaceae bacterium | reverse complement strand
CTTCGAGTGTTTTAATGAGCCTCCCCGAGCAGAGCTCCGGGGTATTAAACCAGACTTTCGAATAAATTTATCTTTATCCGCAATGTACGCGTAAATACATGCGGCAAAGTGACAGAATTCATGAAGGGCAACAATTTCTCTCTTTTTGTTGGACACGCGTGTATCATGTTTCAACGCCAACGTCCAGATTATCTGACCCAAAAAATCCAGTTCCGGTACTTCGATCAGACAAATGGGCAGTTTGTTGCGCTTCGCGCATAAAAATTCACGAAAGTGAATTTTTATACCTTGCAAACTGCCAAAGGAGCCCGATAATCGGGATTTTTGCATGAATATGCAAAAAATCCACAAAGTGCGACAGGCTCCTAGGAGCCGGATCCAGGGACAGGACAAGCTTAGCAAAAACCCTCCGGCCTGTCAATAATTGCTGATCCCCCTCCGGCTGGATCCCATCATGGGGCGGGGCGGATTTAGCGCAAAACCTATCTATATGAGTTTGTGTTCCCGGGCCGCCGCCGCCAGGGCGCCGTTCCAGTAGTGGAAGGACTGGAAGGACCGTTTGGCGTCGTTCTCGTCAATACGGCTGGCCCGGCGCTGGAGTCTTTTAAAGGCAATGCTTATGGCGGTATTCATATCCACCTCCGGGGCGCCGGTTCTTTTTAAAATACGGTAATATGCGTAAAAATAAAATGCATCGTTGGGATCCGTCTCGGGCAGTTCGTCCCGCATAACCCGCTGGAGTTCCCTAACGGCCTCGTCCTTTTCATAGGCCTCCCCGCCGCTTAGGTGGCTTAGGGCCAGGGCCCGGTAGGTACAGAGCATCCTGTCCCAGAGGTCCCTAAGGGAAAAGAGCATCAGTTCGCACTGACAAAAGCCGCTGCGCCAGTCGGGCCGTTCCACCACAATATGCCGTTCATCCAAGGGGGTCTTTTCCAAGAGGGCAATTAATTCCAGGGATTTCCGGTATTCACCGGTAAGAAAGGCCCCCTCCAATTCAAAGAGCAGGGCATCCAGCCCCCCGGAATGGCTTACCCCGGTGTTGTGGAGGTAGATATTGGCCCGGTAAATCCAGGCCCCCAGGGTTTGTTTAAAATCCCCGGTCCCGGCCCCCAGGTAATTTGCCCCCAGATCCTTAAATATATCCAGGGCCTCCTGGTACCGGCCTATTTCAAAACAGAACCTTCCCTCCAGGAACCGGCACCGGTCTGCCCAATCGGGCAGGGCCGCCGCCAGCGCCGCCTCCCGGCCCTGCCGCGCCAGCCGGCCGGCCTTAGAGATATTCCCGAAAATAAAATGGGCCGCGGCGGCGTAATAGGCGGAAATCCCCAACTCCGCCTGGTCCTCGGTTTTTTCGGCATTTTCCACCGCAAAGGCAAAGTAATCAATGGCGTCGGAAAGGTGCCGTCCGGCAAATTCGGCCAGGGAAAATATCCGGTAAATATGGGCCAGAAAGCGGCCCCCGTTCTCGTTCTGGGCGGTCAACATGGCCTGTTTAATAGAATCCGCCGCGGCGGCGGCCTCGCAGTTTCCCACATGGTAGGCGGCGATATTGGCGTACATCTTGGCCTTAAATCCGGGGAATTCCCCCTGGAGGGCGCCGGAAAAGGGAGCCTTAAACGCATCGTTAATTTCATTCCGGTCCCCGTAGCATAGGGCTTTCTGGGTTTTGATAATCGCCAGCAGCATGGGAACCCGGTCCTCCCCTGCCACGGCGGCGAAGGATCCATCCTCGATGGCCCCCTCGATTCCCCGGTAGGTACCGTACATAATATCCCCGCAGATTGCATCCAGCACGAGGTTGTCGCTGCCCCGGCCCTCCAGATCGGCCAGGGCCCTAAGGAGCCGGTAACAGGGCTTAAGCCGGAAGTCTTCCACCCATGCCAAAAGCCGGTTTCGGACCACCCGCCGGATCCGCCCGGTCCCTTCCCCCAGCACATTTTCCGCCTGGGCCAGAAAGGCCGGGCTTTCTTTTATCCACAGCCGGGAAAGCATAAGCAGGGATTTTTCTATCATGGTGGGATTTTTCCCCTCCTCCTTTAGAAGCTGGGGAAAAAGAAAGGGGGGGAAATACCGGCCCAGGAGCCTGCAGCAGTAGGCCATTTCCCAGAGATCCCAGGGTATGTCCGGCATGGGGGGAACGCCGGTCTTTTCCGGGGTAAATTTGATGATCCGGGGAAACATCTCTTCCCAGGGCTCCAGGGGCTCCAGGCCGGTACAGGTGCCGTACACGGTGATCCGTTCCCGGGAAGGCAGGGAAAAGTACATTCCCGCGATAATAAGCCGGGACAGGGGATCGGCGTTCTGGATATTCTCCAGAATTAACGCCGGTTTTGCTTCTCTTTTTTCCACCCCCAGCCGGTAGGCCTCCAAAAGAAGGCACAGGAACCGTTCCCCCTGTTTAATAATAAATTCCGAAAGTTCATCCCTAAGCCGTTCCTTAAAAAGGGCCTTCCCCAGTTCCTCCAGCTCCGTGAGTCTTTTCCCCGGTTCCAGGATCTCCCGGATTTCCGGCGCCAGGGCGTCCACAAAGGCAGAGACGGTGTTTGCCCCCGGGTAAAACCGTATCACCAGCGGGGGAAGGCCCTTCATTTGATCCGCACAGTACCGGTACAATCCCTCCCTTTTGCCGATGTTTTCATCCCCCACAATAACGGTGTTACGGCGGCTCCCCGGTTTAAGGTACTGGCGGATCTTTTCGGAATTGTTCCGTTCCCGGGTTTGTACCTCCGCCGGTTCTCCAAATTCACGGATAGCCCGGATTTGGGCATAACCGGCGCCGGGGTTCTCTCCGGGGCCGCTTATGTCCGGGGCATCGTCAAAGTCAATAAAGGATTCCAAAAATTTTCGCAGTTCCGGGGCGCACCATATCCCCGTACCCCATAGATCAGAGGGAAGGCTCCGGCTTAGGGCGGGAATGTCCTCTTCCCGGATATCCTGTCCAAGGATGCAAATATGGCCGTAGAGTTCCGAAGAGGCCCGTTCCAGGGCATCTTTTACCGCCTCCAGAACACAGAGGATGTCAAGCCAAAACCCTATTGTTTCGCCCCCAAACGAGGCGTGGATAAGTTTATGTTCTATATGGACCTTGCCGCCAAATTCGGCGATGGCCCGGATGATAGATGTTTCCAAATTCCGCAGCAGCTTTGGCCGGGTCCGCCTAAGCTGGGATTGAAAACGCAGGGAAAAGATTAACTGGACCATCATCCGGCTTGGATTATACACGACTTTTTCATTTTATAATACAAACATCTTGCAAAAACAAGAAATTTTTACAATCATAGGGTATGGATTTACCCGGGACTTTTAATTTTAGGGGCCGTTCCCTTTTAAGCTGGCTGGATTATACCGGGGCGGAGATCCGCTCCCTGCTGGAACTGTCAAAGCGCGTTAAGGACGAAGCCAAGGGGGGGGATATAAAAGAGCGGTTTAAGGGGAAAACCCTGGCCCTGCTCTTTGAAAAACGATCCACCCGGACCCGGTGCGCCTTTGAAACCGCCTTTGGCGAAGAGGGGGGGCATCCGGTATTTCTTTCCACCGCGGACATTCAGCTGGGGGCCAAGGAATCCCTGGAAGATACCGCCCGGGTCCTGGGGCGGATGTTCAGCGCCGTCCAGTTCCGGGGTTTTAAGCAGTCCACGGTGGAAACCCTGGCCCGGTATTCGGGGGTTCCGGTGTATAACGGCCTTACCGATGACTTCCACCCCACCCAGGCGCTGGCGGACATTATGACCCTGGAAGAAAATTTTGGCCCCTGCGGGGGGAAAAAGCTCTGCTTTGTGGGGGACGGGCGGAATAATGTGGCCCGGTCCCTTCTGGTAATCTGTTCAAAACTCGGCGTCACCTTCACCGTGATTACCCCCCCCTTCCTGAACCCCGATCCCGCCTTGCTTGAACGGTGTCTGCCCCTGGCCGCCGAATCCGGGGCCGCGATCACCCTGTCCGGGGATCTTGCCGCCGTGGAGGGGGCCCACGCCATCTACACCGACGTATGGACTTCCATGGGGGAAGAGGACAAAAGGGCCGAACGCCGGGCCCTGCTGGAACCGTACCAGGTAAACGCCGCCCTGATGGAAAAAACCGGCAGAAAAGAAACGATCTTCCTCCATTGTCTTCCCGCGGTTAAGGGGGAAGAGGTAACCGCGGAGCTTATCGACGGCCCCGCCAGCAGGGTCTGGGACGAGGCGGAAAACCGTAAGCATACAATTAAGGCAATAATGCTTGCCACCCTGGGCTGTTTATAGTATAGTTAGGATCTACCCGCAAGCCGGCTGCTTTAAAACCCTGTTTTAGGGCCTGGGGGCGGTTTCAAAATGTAGGTTTTGAAATAAGATCCCTCCATAAGAATTCCCGGTTGCCCTTTACCTTTAAGGAGGAAAAAATGAAGAACGTATCCCTGCTGTTTCTTACCGGTTTTTTAGCCCTGGGCGTTCTACCCTTGGCGGCCCAGCAGGATTGGGGACCGGCGAATACTTCGGAACTGTACTATGTGAACGTTCCCATAGAGAAGGTCTACCCCTGCCGGAAGGGCTACGTGGTGGTATACCGCAAGGGCCTTAATACCCTGGGCAGGGCCTATATACCCTTTGAATGGTTCCGGTCTTCGGTTTCCAAGGCCGAACTGGTCCAAATCGGAGACGGCAGCGCCTGGCCCTGTATGTCGGTGTTTTATAAAGAGGGGGCCTTCCATGCGGTGCGGCTCTATGTCAGCAGAAGAAACAGCCACCAAACCTGGGGAAACATTCCCTCCACGGTAAACCTGGACGACCGTTTTGAGGGGGTCGAGGGGATAGATCTAGGGCTTAATGAACAGTGAGGACATAGCAAAGATCCAAGGGGCCATCCGGGAAGAGGGTCTTGACGGGTGGCTTTTTTGTAACTTCCGCCACCGGGACAGGCTTTCCGACGAGCTTCTGGAACGTCCCCCGGGGCTTTCCAATTCCCGATTCTGGTTCTATGCGGTTCCGGCCTCGGGGGAACCGGAGGGTCTGGTCCATGCCGTTGAAACGGATCACCTGCAGGGACTGCCGGGGACCAAAAAAACCTACGTCAGCAGGGAACATCTGCTTAGGCGCCTTAAAGTCTGGGGGGGAAAACGCTGGGGGGTCCATGCGTCGGAAACCATAAGCGCCCTGTCGTACCTGGATGCGGGAACCTACGGAATGCTCGCCGGGGCGGGGCTGCGGCTCTGCTCCGCCGAGGGATTGATCCAGCGCTTTAAGGGGCGCTTGGATCAGATGGGGATCGCCGCCCACGAACGGGCCGCCGGGGGACTTTACCGTATCGTCGAAACCGTCTGGGACTTTGTCCGTTCCTCCTATGATCAAAAAAAAACAATTTACGAGGGGGATCTTCGTCAAATCATGGAGGATGGGTTTCTTCGGCACGGGCTTGTCCGGGATCATCCCCCCCTGGCGGCGGCGGGATCCCATTCCGCCAATCCCCACTACGACTTTGAAGGTCCCGGAGCCCCCCTGGCGGAGGGGGACCTTATCCAGCTTGATCTTTGGGCAAAGGAAAAAACCGGCCCCGGCATCTATGCGGATATTTCCTGGGTAGGTTTCTACGGCAAAAAACCGGAACCTCCGCTGGAAAAAATTTTTGCGGATCTGGCGGAGGCCCGGGAAGGGGTCCTGCGCTTTATAGAAGATTCCCTGGCTTCAGGCAGGGCCCTTAGCGGCGCCGGGGTTGACCAAGAATGCCGGGCCCTGCTTATTGCCGGGGGCTATGAAGGGGCGTTAAAACACCGGACCGGCCACGGCATTGACACCGAGTGCCACGGCTGCGGAGTTAATTTGGACTCGGTGGAATTTGCCGATCCCCGGCCCCTGCTGGAGGGCTCCTGTTTTTCCGTGGAGCCGGGAATTTACCTGGTGGACCGGGGCTTAAGAACCGAGGTAAATGTGATTATCCGGGGGGGAAGGCCCCTGGTTTCCGGCCCCGGCCGGGAAAAACAGGGCCGGCAGTTTAAACTGCTCCACTGTTAAGGGCCCCCAAACCCCGGGGGTTATGGACAAAACACCGCAGACCGCCCGCGGCGGAGTAAGGAGAAATATATGCCGGTACCGGTTCCACCGGAATTAATTACCTTTATCCGGGAAGGAAAGAGCTTTGTTGTAACCGGCCACAAGGAACCGGACGGGGACTGCGTGGGCAGCCAGCTTGCGCTTACCGCCCTGCTCCGGCGCATGGGAAAAACCGCCCTGGCCTGTTCTGCGGGCCCCTTCAAGCGCAGCGAAATCAAACCCCTGGAAAAGCGCTTTGCCCCCTGGCCGGAAGAACAGGAGGGGCTGCGCCTGATCGTGGTGGACTGCTCCGCCCGGGAACGGGTGGGGGATCTTCCCGTGGAGGGGTTCCCCACCGCGGTGGTGGATCACCATGTACCGGGAGATTCCTGGGGAGAGGCAATTTACCTCGATCCCGCCGCTCCCTCCGTAACCTTTATGGTACTGCGGATCTTTGAAGAACTGGGGATGGAACCCTCCGCGGAAGAGGCGGAACTGCTTCTCTTTGGGCTTTGTACCGACACGGGCTTTTTCCGCCACATTGAGGGGGGGGCGCCGGAGGCTTTCCGGGCCGCGGCGAAACTAAACGCCGCCGGGGCCAGCCCCAAAAGGGTGTACGCCGCCATTAACGGGGAAAAGACCCTTAATTCCCGGCTTTTGATGGGGGCAATCCTGGCAAAAACCAGGCCCTTCTACGGGGGCAGGCTCCTTCTCTCCGGCGAAACCCTGGAAGAAACCCGGCAATTCGGCCTGGAAAGCAGGGATTCGGATACAATCTATCAGCTGCTTCTGTCCATCGGGGGGGTGGAAGCCATAGCCCTGATCCGGCAGGAAAATCCCAGCGAATGTACCATAGGGTTCCGTTCCCGGGATCGCATTGACGTGGCCGCCATTGCCCGGAATTTTGGCGGCGGGGGACACAAAAACGCCTCGGGCGCCAAGGTTCCGGGGACCATCGACGATCTGGAAGAACAACTGGTAGAAGCCTTCGCCCCCTGGTTTTAAATTTCCGGCATTACATTTGTCACAGTTTTTTAGAAAATACAAGCAAAACCCATAATTTCTCCCTGAATACCCGATATACACCAAGGAAGTTTCCGCCGCGGGGCCCCAGGCTGTCCGGTGCGGCAGAATCTACAAAAAAGGAGGAAGAAAGATGGTGGAACAATTCCAAAGTCTTAACAATCTGCTGGGGGAATATCGTCAGGGACTTATTGACCGGAAGGAACTGGAGGGGAGGATCTTTAGCTATATCCGGAAACATTCCCGGCGATTTTCCCTAGCCCGGTGGAAGGAAGATGCCTACGACGATTTTATCAGTTGGTTCTATCCCCGGATGAGCAGAGCCATAGACCGGTACAGGGACCGCGGATCAAACTTTGATGCGTACATGATCGCCATGATCCGGCTTTCTGCAAAAGAATACGGAATACGGAAGAAGGAACACCGGATTATCGAAAAAACCTGGTGGGACACCAAGGCAAAAGAAGCGGAGGTCTGCGAACCGGCGGAACCGGATTATTTTGAAGAGAAACCGGACCTTCCCAAGGTTCCCAACCCCCGGCAGGTTTTAATACTCCTGCTTAAATCCTACCATTATCTTTCGGAATCCCACGTGGCCCGGCTGGCCCCCGCGGTGGGGCTTACAAAAGAAAAGTTAGTGTCCATGATAGACGAACTGCGAACGCTCCGGCTCCAGCGGGACGAGGCAGTCAGAGCCCTTAGGGAAAGGACCCACATGCAGTTTTACCGCTGCCTGGCCTTTGAAAAACGGATGCTCCAGGCGCCGGCCCATTCCGCCCACCGGCTTAAAATGACAAAGTGCCTTGAAACGGCCCAGAAACGCCTGGCCTCCATGCGCCGGCGGCTGGCTTCCATGCGTATCGAAGCCTCCAACGAACAGATAGCCCAGGTCCTGGGGGTTAAAAAAGGCACCGTGGACAGCAACCTCCATGCGGTTAAGCAGAAAAACCAAATTGAAACCCGCTGAGCGTATCCAAAACCCGGTGCGCAGACCTCTTTTGGTGCGGGTATCCGGCTTTTTTACCGATACTCATAGTAATGACACCGATCCACGCCATTCGGGGGCTTTCTTTATCCGTCCTGGCCCTGTCCTTTTTTCTGTGGTCCTGCCGCAGCGGTCCCGGCGCCGGAATTCCGGAACCTGCGGTACAGCTTGAATTTAACCGCATAGAAACGGCGGGGCCCGAAGATATCCTGGTGTACTGCACATACCATATTACCAACCCCCGCGGATCCGGCGCTTCGTTTAAGCTTGGCGAAACCCGGATCTTTGTCAACGGCGCCGAATTAACCGGAGGAGGCCCCCTGGAAATCGACGGGGATCGCATCCCGGGGGAATCGGCGGCTTCTTTTACGGGCCTCTACCGGCTGGATCTAAGAAAGGTTCCGGCGCCCTCCGAAGAAAACAGCATCACCCTTAAGGCGGCCCTGGACTTTGACTTTGCCTTTGACAACGGCAGCCGGATAAGCGTCCCTGCCCGGGGGGAATTAAATTTCCCCCCGGTGCAGGAACCGGTCTTTACTATCGAGGCAATCCGGATCCTCCAGGCAGAGCTTATTAACACCCGGCTTAAGGTCCGGGTAAGGATACATAACCCCAATCCCTTTCCGGTACAGCTTTCATCGTTACGCTACGAGCTGTACGGCGCGGGCCGCTTCTGGGCCAACGGAAACCATACAAACCAATATACCATCCCCGGGGAAGAATCCGCCGAAGCGGATCTTTATTTGGTGATGAATTTTACCAACATGCGCCGGGATATGCTGGACAGGATCATCGAACTGCGGCAGGTTGCGTACCGTTTTAGCGGTACGGTTGAAATCAGCGTCCCCTTAAAATACCTTCCCGTTTTTACCGGCCGGTTTGAATTGCAGGGCGAATCCGAGGTAATTAAATAGGGTCTGGCCGCAAAGTAACCGGCCCTGGACAGACCCTAAACAGCCGTTGCACAAAGTCCGCCGTCCGGTGTATTTTGTACTTTATGGAAACTATCCGCTCAATACCCCTCCGATCAGAAATAAAAGAAGAAGATACATGGGATCTTTCCCGTCTCTATGCCGGGGACGAAGAATGGGCCCGGGATCTGGAAACCTACATCCAATTCCTGGAAAAAATCCCCCCCTACCGGGGAACCCTGGGAGGATCCGCCGAAGCCCTGGCGGATTTTCTGGACTTTTACCGGGACCTGGGTCTTTTGGAAGAACGGCTGGGCTATTACAGCGACCTGCGGGAAACCGAGGACGAAGGGTCCGATGTAGCAAGGGCCATGACGGGCAAATTTGCCATGGCCGCGGCCAAAATACAGGCCGCCCTGTCCTGGGCGGTTCCGGAAATTCAGGCCCTTCCCGATGCGGCCATGGAGGGTTTTTTATCCCACCCCCGGATAGGGGATTACCGGGTATATCTAAAAAAGCTCCTCCGCTTTAAACCCCACATATTAAGCGATAAGGAAGAGCATATCCTGGCCCTCCATGCCGAGGGGGAAGACACGGCGAACCAGGTTTTTTCCGTCCTTACCAATGTGGACCTTGACTTTGGTTTTATCGACACCCCCGAAGGAAGGCTCCCCTTATCCCAATCCACCTGGACCGTGTTCATGGAAAATCCCAGCCGGGACATACGCCAAAGGGCCTACAAAGCCTTTTACGGGGCCTTTCATGCCCACAAAACCACCCTGGGGGCGCTGTACTCCGGCTCGGTTAAACAGGACCTTATCCGCGCCCGCATCCGGGGGTACGGCTCTGCCAGGGCCGCCGCCCTCTTTCCCGATAATGTAAGCGAGGCGGTCTACGACAACCTTATCGCCGCGGTAAACGCCAACCTGGGTCCCCTCCACCGGTATTACCGGCTGCGCAAACGGATCCTTAAGCTGGAGGAACTGCGCCATTACGATGTGTACGTCCCCCTGGTTCCCGGGGTCAGCAAAAAAACAAGCTGGAATGAAGCGGTGAACATCGTTTCCGCCGCCCTGGCCCCCCTGGGGGATCAATATGTTTCGACCCTCCGCTGCGGCCTGCGGGGCCGCTGGGCGGACCGCTACGAAAACAAGGGTAAACGGAGCGGCGCCTTTTCCGCGGGAAGTTATACGGGGGATCCTTACATACTGATGAACTACAAGGACGATACGATCCGGGATGTGTTCACCCTGGCCCACGAGGGGGGCCATTCCATGCATTCCTGGTATTCGGCGGCAAACAATCCCTTTATGCAGTACAACTACACGATCTTTGAAGCCGAAGTGGCCAGTACCTTTAACGAGGAACTCCTCTTCCGTCACTTAGAAAAAACCGCCGCCACCCCGGAACTTAGGCGTTACATTGTTAACAAGAGGGCCGACGATTTTCTTTCCACCCTGTACCGCCAAACCATGTTCGCCGAATTTGAAAAACGCTCCCACGAACTGGAAGAAGGGGGCGTTCCCCTTACCCTGGAGGTACTCCGGGGCGAGTACCGGAAACTTCTGGAAAAATACTTCGGCCCCGAAATGGTCTTTGAAGATGAAAGCGACCTCGAGGGCCTGCGGATACCCCATTTTTACCGGGCCTTTTATGTGTACAAGTACGCCACGGGTATTTCCGCCTCCTGTGCATTGGCCGAAAGGGTCCTTTCCGGGGGAGAAAAAGAACGGGAGGATTATTTTGCCTTTCTTAAATCCGGGGGTTCCCGGTTTCCCATGGAATCCCTTAAACGTGCCGGGGTAGACATGTCAAGCCCCGCTCCGGTAGAAGCGGCCTGCCGGATCTTTGGCGCCCTGGTGGATCAGCTGGAAACACTGCTGTAGGGGCTAAAACAAGACGGCCGGATGATTTTCTCCACCGGCTTAAAAACCGCTTAAAAAGCAAACTTCTAAACTTTAGAAGTTTCCGGTATTTGCTGGACAGCCCCGGCAAATACTGTTATCTTGATAAAGAGGAGGAGTGATGCCGCAGATCCACGAGCCCCGGACGGCCCTAAGCTTTGATGATGTGTGGGCCGCATTGATGGAGCTTAGAGATTTCCAGAAAGAATCCCAGGAAAATTTTGACCGGCGGATGGAAGAATCGAACCGGTTTTTCCTGCATTCCCAGGAAAAACTCGATCAGCTAATGGAAGAAACCGGCCTAAAAATGCAGGAAACGGACCGGAGAATGCAGGAAACGGACCGGAGAATGAAAGAAACGGACCGGAAGATAAGCAGGCTGGGAAGCCGCATCGGCGATCTTATTGAACATCTAACCGCGGCAAATATCCTGGAGCAATTTAAAGAACAGGGGTATGAGTTTACCCGTATTTCCCGCAACAATAAACTGAAGGGTCCCCAAAACCAGACCGTGGCGGAAATTGACATCCTCCTGGAAAACGGGGGCTTTGCCATGGTGGTGGAAGTAAAATCCCTGTTAACTTTGGCGGACGTGAAGGACCACATTAAACGGATGGAAACGATCCGGCAATATGCGGATTCCCATAGGGACGGGCGAAAATACGTAAGCAGCGTATCCGGCGCCCTTATCGAAGACGAG
Source organism: Spirochaetaceae bacterium (assembly GCA_031277165.1). Taxonomy (GTDB): domain Bacteria; phylum Spirochaetota; class Spirochaetia; order Treponematales; family Breznakiellaceae; genus JAISLT01. Next base: position 2,914 of record JAISLT010000061.1, on the reverse strand, counting down.
GCACGGAGTTTTGCCCTGAACAGGGGAATCTATGTGATTGAACATACCGGAGACACGGTACATATTATTGCGCCCCAGAGGGTACAAACCTGGTAGGGCGGCTCCACCGGTTGTAATTGTTTGCAGGGCGAATTGGAAGAATCCCCGCGGGCAAATCGAAACCTATGGAGTGGGCGAATTTCAAAATCTGATATTTTGAAATCGTCTTGAGTATATTTGCAGAAAGAGGTTATCATGATTCGAGGCGGAGATATAGTTAAGGGTACATGCCTGCTCCAAAAGGGCCAGCCCTACCTGGTGGTGGAACGGGAATTTCATAACCCCGGCAAGGGAACTGCCATTGCCCGCATTAAAATGAAGAGCATCCGGGACGGTTCGGTACTAAGCCTTACCATTCCTACCCAGCAGGAAGTGGAGGACGCGGATGTGTCCGTCGTCACCTGCCAGTACCAGTATGCCGATCAGGACAATTATCACTTTATGGACAGCGAATCCTACGAGCAGTACGAGGTCCCCATTACCGAAATGGAAGACAAGAAATACTACCTCCAGGACGGCTCCTCCTACGAGCTTACCATTTGGGAAGGATCGGTCATTGACATCAAGATCCCCTACAAGGTGGTTTTTACCGTCGCCGAAAGCGAGAACTACGTCAAGGGCGACACCGTATCGGGGGCCACCAAGCCGGTAACTACCGAAACGGGACTGACCGTCCGGGTACCCCTCTTTATTAAGCAGGGGGAAAAGATACTGGTTAACACAGAAACCAACGAATATGTGGAGCGGGTCAACAGCTAGCAGCCTGTTGCACCTGTAAACAGGTTCCGCAGAACCGTTCCTTCGGACAAAGCCGCCGGTATAATTTGGCGGGGCAAGACCGGGCGCGGCCAAACCCCCGCTAAAACTTAGGCCGCAGGGCCGCCGCGGCCAGTACTTCCTCTACCATGGTGGCGTTTTCGGCGCCGATAAACCAGGCCGTGACCTGCCTCTGCAGCATATTGACCCGAAGGGGCTCGTAATATGAATAATACCGCAAATAGGTATGGGGCTGCCCGTCAATCGTAACCGCCTGAAGATACCAAAAGCCGTGGACATTGCGGATGGATCCGTTATCGGAGACATGGGAAAAGGTTAAAAGAAATTTTTCCGGGGAATCGATGGGACTTTCCATAAGCACCGAATAGGCGGTAACCACGGTAATGCCCAGGGCCCCCACGGTAACTTCAAAAAAAGCAATAATCCCCTGTTTATTACTCTCAACGATATGGGAGGCGGTGGTTCGTTTGAAGGTCCTGGTATACCTGTTGTAATCGGTAATAACCCCCCGGATCTGCCCCAGGGAAAGGGGTGTACAAATCTGCACGTCCGTTTCCATGGTTATCCATACTTTTTCCCCCTCTTTTACCGAATCCACATGGCTATAAATAAAAGACGGCCTGTTAAGCATCTGCCGGAGGTCGATATTCCCGGGTATTTCCGGCTGTCCCTTAACTGTACCCTGGGGGTGAAGAAAGGCCGGAAGAGAAAACAGCAAGACCACAGCTAAAAGCGTTTTCATATCCCCAGTATAAACCGGATCGCAGGCCTTTTCCAGTCCACTCCAAGGGATCCGGCGGTTTTCGGCCCTGGCCTTATCCACAGTACCTTTGTGGGGGCTGTTATTTCTTCCATGGGGCATGGGCAAGGCGGTCCCTTGTCAACGGCCCCGTTTGGCCCTATTATTAAAGAATGACCGTAAGGGTTAGGCCTTCTGTTATTTTACCGGCTCTTATCTTTTTTTGCTGTCTTTCCGTATCCGCCCAAGCTGTAAGACCGGAACAAGCTTCTTCTTCTAAGGAAGCGCAATCCGCCCCCGGGGAAACAGAAACCATCCCCGGGGAGGCGAAAACCGCCCCCGAAGAAAACACAGACTTTATCCTGCTGCAAAACCGTTCCGGGGGCATCACCATTACCGGATACCGGGGAACAGAGCGATCCGTGATAATCCCCGAAAGTTTCGGGGGATTGCCGGTGACGATCATTGGCAGCAAAGCCTTCTACCACAGGGAACTTTCCTCGGTGACGATTCCCAAAACCGTCACTACCATTGAACCCATGGCCTTTGCGGACAACCAGCTTGCTTCCGTAGAAGTCCCCGGCGCCGTGATCATCGGCTACGAGGCCTTTGCCAATAACCGGCTTACACAGCTGTCCCTTTCGGCGGATCTTGTTTCCATAGGACAGCGGGCCTTTGTAAACAACCGGCTCAGTACCGTCGCCATACCCGGCCGGGTAAGCAATATCGGCAAGGACGCCTTTGCGGACAACCCCCTGCGATCAATCACCCTGGGGTTAAGCCGGAACATCTTTGTCAGCCAGGGTTTTGAACCCTCCTTTGTAAACTATTATAACAGTACCGGAAGAAAGGCCGGAGTTTATGTAAAGGACGACGCTGTCTGGCGACTGCAAAAAGGGGACGGCGAATGAGCCTTCGCAAGCTCTGCGGTATCCTACGCGTTGCTTGCTTCTGAACGGCGGCTCGTTCAATAGGAAATTTACTATGCCGCCGGCGGACACCGGGTTATGTACCGCGGCAGGCCCTTGCCATTGCGGGGGCCTTTATTCACAGCCCCCGGATGGGGTATAGTTCCCCTATGAAAAGGCTTTTTCCCATCTTTCGCCGCGTGTTTCGCCGGGGGTTCGCACCGGCAAACTTGTTTATTCCTCTTTTTTGCGCCCTGGTCTTTTTACCGGCGGCCTGTTCCGGTAACGACGAAATGTCCCTGGACGAATACAACGCCCAGACCGCGGCGGGGCTCGACGAGCTTCTCGCCAAAACGACCGCCAAACCCTGGAAGGGCGAGCCGATGGTTCCCGGCAAAATCGGCGGAACCTGGAACGCCGTTATGACGGAAGACCCGAAAAGCTTTAACCA
>JAISLT010000012.1 GCA_031277165.1 Spirochaetaceae bacterium | reverse complement strand
CATTGGACGCTGCCGTCCGCCAGGATATGGAGCATGGAAAAGTAGTGAAATTTCGCCACCAGGAAACTGCGGATCGCCAGCACCTTGGTGGGGATGTGGAGCAGGTAATTGGGGGAGGAGAAGGAGCAGAGGGACTGGATGAGCCGGGATTCGTCCCGTTTTTCCCCCATAAGACGCTGGGATTCCCGGACCGACGGGAACCGGAAGGCCGCTTCCCCCAGGGCCTTAAGACACAAAAAACGTTCCCGTATCCCCTCAAGATCCTGGGATTCGGACTTGGCAAGGGCCTCCTCTATTTCCGCGAGCAGCCCCATTTCTTCTTTACTGAGAATCTCCCCCCCGGGGCCCCGGGAACAGCCTCCCCGGGGCCCCGGGGAGGCCCGGCCGGCCGGATCGGAGCCCGTATCACAAAACGCCATATATGTTAGGCTACTCCGCAAAGACTGATAAATCAAGCAAGAATTTGAAATATCCGCGTTGACAAATAGGTTGTTTTGTACAAAAGGCCCTCCAAAAAGCCCCGTTTTTTAGGAAGATCCCCCTGAATTCAAGCAAAGAACCATCCCCAGGGCCGGCCTTTCCTTGGACCTGGCCGGTTCCGGCTCATTTCGTTTGTCATTTTAGCGGGCTGCGAAAAAAATATTCGGAAGCCGCCCCGGCGGCGCGGGTCCGGGAAACCCCATGAAAGACTTTTTTCTTGATGAAAAGGGAAATTTCACCGGGTTGGAAATTGACACGGATTCAACTGGCAAACGCAACACCGCCGCAGTTGGAAAAACCTTGGCCGGGGTTTTAAATCCCAGACAACTCTGTCGGTGCCGTGTTAATCTTGCCTATCGCTTTATCTATGCTTTTCCGTGCTGCCAACTGCCAGTTGTGTTTTTTAGAAAAATGTCTTCGCAATATTCCGTTGCGATTTTTAATACTTTTTTTTCCAACTGTGGTACGGCTTGTAAAAATTTGATAGAGTTATTCAGAAACTGAAGTTTCCGAACAATACCGCTAATAGGCTGTTTTATTCGCAGTGGGGTCTAATACCCAAGAACCCGCTTGCACGGGGGAGCTTTAGGGCGAGGAGGTTCATTCGGATAACGTTATTGACAGCCTTAGTAATTCTTTTGCACCGCAAAGAATTACAAGGAAAATACATTCCCCGTTTGTTTAGGACACGGTACTAGGGCTGCCGCACGCGTTTTACTGTACCCGGAAACAACGGTATCAACTTCCCTATTGGCTGGCCCGCGTTCTCAAGGTCAACACTGGCCGGGTTTATCGCCCCGGACTAAGGGTTATCGCCCTTTCATTAAGTTTCCTGATCCCCGCGGCCCCGATACGGGCCCGGGAGAGGATCATGTTATCCCCCGACCGTTCTACCAGGTAGGTCTCTCCGGCCCCCCCGTCCCGGGGCCGCATCTCCAGGACTTCCTGGCCGTCAATGGGGAAAAAGGCGTAATGGCCCTGCTCCGAATTTTCCCCGGACCGGATTTCATAAACGCCCTCCGGGGAAAAACGGATCTTCCCCAGAGGGCTTTCGTAGCGGGCGTCAAGGTAGGGGGATTGGGGAGGGGGCGTTCCTTTGTTCGACGATTTGGCCCGGCGGTAAGAGCCGTCCCAAGTATTGTCCGCCGATATTTTCAGCCTCACGTCTTCAAAGACCTTAACCCGGATGCTCTCTATAGATTCCAGTTCAATGTCAACAGTCCTTCTAAGGGTGGTGACCGACACGCTCTGGGCCGCCACATACAGGCCGTAACGGGTGGGGCTTGAATTCTGCCAGGTAAAGATCTGCTGGGCCCCGTCCCCAAAAAAGGTGATCTCCCGGCTGGCGGGATCAAAGTGGATGTAACGCCTGCCGTCCAGCGTTCCTTCCGGGCCCACGGAATACCACAGATCGTGGATGAAATTCTCAAAGACCCCGGGGCTCCCGCTCAGGAGTTCCTGCAGCCGGCGCTGCTCTATCTGGGGGCCCGGGGCCCTGGTGATCCGGCTCTGCTCGTAGCGCCCGGCGGCGCTGTCGTAGGTATAAATAATTTCCACCTGGTCCAGAATATTTTCCGACTGCGGATCGTGCCCGTAGGCGGCGATGGGAAAACTCATTCCCCCGGAAATTCCCCGCTGGTAGGATTGGGGCCGCTCCGATTCCCGGATACGGATAGAACCGTCTATTTGTAAATCCGCTATTTTTTTAAAGGGTTCGCCTTTTCCGCCGGGGCCCGAATCCCGGGGGATTCGCCGGAACGCGGTGAGGGTATGGGCCCCTCCTTCTCCCATGCCGGTGGCGACAACGCAAACGCTCCGGTCCCCGATAAGGTCCCGGATACCCATAGAGAAGGTGAGGGGTTTTGTGACGGCGGTGGGGGCGTCCCATACCCGCAGGTATCCGCCCCGGCTGCCGTCGTAATCCACATAGGCGATACGGACCGGCCCTTCCGCTTCAGGCAAATTTCGGTAGGCGATGATCTGTTCCTCTACCGGATCCTCGTCCAGGTTCTGGGTAAGGACGGAAAGCATCACCTCGCCGTCCCGGAGGGCGATCTTCGTACTGATAATGTCTTCGTAGGCCATCCGTTCGGCGGGGGAATCAAATTCCGGCTCCCCGTTTTCCCGTTCCCTGGGGATGATGATCCGGGGCTGCCGGGTTTCCCCGCTTTTCCGGGGGAAAAGCCGCTCCCAGGGTTGGGTGATGATAAAACCCAGGGCCAGGGCCAGGGCGCCGGCAAGGATTATCCCGCTTAATTTGAAAAAGCCTTTGATCATCGCCGGGAATCCCTTCCTGCGGGAAATGACCGGCTCATCTGTTTGACAGGAACGAGTCGGCGGCCTCCCGCACTTGCCGGCTTATATCCAGGGCAATAACCAGCGCCCGCCAGCCGGGGAATTCCAGCACCCGGGAATACCGGAGGTAGGGCAGGGCGGCCCCGACCTGGGCGGGGGACAGCCCCCTGGGGGAACTTACCAGGAGGGTGTAGGTCATGGCCGGGGGCCGGCCTTCCGGAACGCCGGCCCCTTGGGCGGCCCGGAGGGCCCCGGCGAAATCCGCCGACGGGGACTCAGGCAGGGGCCTTTGTATCAGGCCCTTTATAATCTCCCTGTCATCCGCCCCCAGGACACCCTGATAAAGAACGGCTGCCCGGTCCCCCGCAATCCAAACGCTCAAATAATCCCCTTCCTGGAGGATGCCGTCCACCAGGTGATCGCATATCCACGCCTGGGCGCCGGTCCCCCCCATGTACCGGGAACCGTCGATGATCAGGTTTACATCGATGGGGCCGTTCCGCCCCAGGGAACGGAAGCGCCCCGGCGGCCGGGGCTCCGTCCGCTCGGCATTCCATGCGCCCAGGGGAAGAAGTACCCCAAAGAGGGCCCATATCAGGAACATTTTCCTCATACCTTCAAGAATAGCATAAAAAGGGCCCGCTATACAGCGTCCGGCGGCCCCAAGGGGGGCGAATCTTTTGATATAACTGGACTTTAACCTACCATCGTAATACAATAACATACATAACGAATGATAGAACTCAAATATGGAGGAGTATGATATGGCGTCTATTGACCTGCCAAAAAGCCCTAATGTTTTTCATCCCGAAAAACCTAGCGCCGTCGGTTCCCGCAATTCTCTGGCACAGGAATACCGGGATCAGCAAAACGAGGTGAACCAGTTACTGGAAGAAGAAACCAACAAAGTTATCCACCACCTTACATCTAAACTGCCCAAGGATGTCCTGGAGCGCTTGGATGTGATGGGGGGCATTAAAGAGAAACTCTACAACTACTTTAACCAGAATTACCAAAATATGTTCAACCGCTACATGGTAACGGCGGAAGACGAGATGGTAAAAAAGATCCGCAACCATATCGACAAGGAAGAAACCAAAGTCCTTGCCCGGTATACCCCCAAGGAGATCGCGGACCTTTTGGACGCCGTTGGCGGGGCCGACAAGTTTAACACCGGCGAAGTTGAAAAATCCGTGGTCAACATGTACGGCCACCTGCAGGGTCATATCCAGCGGGGGGTCAACGAGCTGGAAACCCATACCAACAGCATCCTTAGGCAGAAGAC
>JAISLT010000087.1 GCA_031277165.1 Spirochaetaceae bacterium | reverse complement strand
CGAGAAGATAAGGACCGGCAATAGGGGACAAAGGATAAGCAATAAAAGGGTCAATCCCCGGATCTGTTCCTTAAAATAATATAAAAAAAGAAAAAGAGCGGAAAAAACGATGAGGCTTGCGACGGGCAAAAAAATAACCGTAAATTTAAATGAAAAGACTCCTTTGCCTTTAATCATTAGCATTACTCCGAAGATCCCCGGGGGCTATTATAGTGTCTATTGGGAAGATTGTATATGATGTAATATGAGACGGTTTCCAAATTGCCGATTTTGAAAGCCGCCCATGTCTATAGTATAAGGGAGAACCATGCCGGCTATTTTCGGTTCCTTTTTGTATACCATCGGGTTTTTCGCCAAAACCTTAAAGGGGGTTGGCGCCATGATGTTTCGGGGACAGGCTTCATTCAAGATCCTCGTGATGCAGATCCTTTATACCTTTGTGGAGGCCCTGGGGATAACGGCCTTTTTGGCCCTCGGCATCGGCGCCGCGGTTAATATTATCGGCATACCCTTTTTGAGCCGCCTTTCCCAGGAACGGCTGATTTATTCCCTGCTTATTACCATTATCACCCGGGAACTGGGGCCCCTCCTGGCGGCGTTTATCATTATCGCCCGCTCGGCTACGGCCATTGCCACCGAAATGGCGGGGATGGTGATCTCCCACGAGGTTGAAGCCTATATTTCCGTGGGGATTGACCCCATTGAACACCTTGCGGTTCCCCGTTTTATCGGGGTTACGGTGTCCCTGTTTTTATTAAACATCTATTTTTCCCTTTTTGGTTTGGGGGGCTCCTTTATGGTGGCCCGCATGTTTAACCCCCTGCCGGCGGCGGTTTATTTCAACAATCTGCTGCAATCCCTAACCCTGCCGGATCTCGCTATCTCGGTGATAAAAAGCCTGAGTTTTGGGATGATCATCTCCATGGTGGCGATTATCCGGGGTTTTTCGGTGGAACGGGCCAGTACGGAAATCCCCGTGGCCGGGCTCCGGGCGGTAGGGGCGGCTTTTGGGTGGTGTATCGTGGTGGATATTCTCTTATCGGCCCTCTATTATATACTATAATAGGAGAACCATGGCGGCTATTATTGAACTGAAAAACATATCCTTTTCCGCACAGAATCAGGCCGTGGTCCGGGATTTTTCCTGTCAGTTTGAGGAGGGGAAAACCACCGCCCTGGTGGGACCCTCCGGCGGGGGCAAAAGTACGGTTTTGAAACTTGCCGCGGGTCTTTTGATCCCCACCGGGGGGGATGTTTTTTTCCGGGGCCGGAACATTGCCCACATGAGCCGGAAGGAAAATCTGAATTTCCGCAGGGAAGGGGCCGTGGTTTTTCAGGATTCGGCCCTCTGGGCCAATCAGGACCTGTATCAAATCCTGGAACTCCCCCTGCGGGTCCATTTTCCCGGTATGCCCAGGGAGGAACGGACGGCCCGGATCCAGGAGGTGCTGAGGGATGTGGGGTATAAAAAGGAACTAACCAAACGGCCCGCCATGCTTTCCATGGGGGAGCAGAAACTCATCGCCTTTGCCCGGGCCATACTCTGCCATCCGACCCTGCTTTTTTTGGACGAATGGACCGAATCCCTGGATGATACCGCGGCTCAACAGCTTATCGCCCTGGTAAAACGCCGGCAGGAAGCCCATAATACAATTATCTTTGTAAACCACGATTTTAATATCATCCGGGATTTGGCGGATTATGTCTTCATGGTGCTGGGGGGGCAGCTTTTTCTTAAACTTACCCGGGAGCAGATTACCCGGGACGATAATATGGCCCGGTATATTGAAAAGGGTATTGCGTCATGAAATTCAGGGTCCGCTTTGCCGATCAGATCGTCGGGGTGTTTATCCTTATTGCCCTGGCCTCTCTGGTTTTGGTCATCTTCATGCTTGGCCGCACCCAGCGCTGGTTTGCCAAGGATCTGCTCTTTAAAGCCTACTTCGGCAGCGCCGCCGGGTTGAGTAACAATATGCCCGTCCAGTACAAGGGATTCACCATCGGGAATGTAAAGTCCTTTGCCTTAAACGAGGCCGATGAGGTGGAGGTGGTTTTTTCAATTTATGAACAGTACGGTTCCCGGGTCCGCCAGGGCTCCCTGGTGGAGTTGGTGGTAAGCCCCCTGGCGGGGCTGGGGAACCAGTTCCTTTTTTATCCCGGCCTGGGGGAAAACCTCCTGGCCGAGGGAAGTTTTGTTCCCGCGGCGGATTCGGCGGAGGGGAAAAACCTGATCCGCCTGGGCCTGGCCCAGGCGCCCGTAAGGGACGACAGCATCACCCGCCTTATTGCCCAGGTGAGCGGGGTCCTGGAGCATCTGAATTCGGATCTCCTGGGCCGCTTGAGTCTGGTTCTGGAGGATCTGGATGGCCTGCTGGTACAGGTTCAGAACGCCCTGGCCGGGGACAACGGGAGCCCCCTGGGCCGTACCTTTACCGGCGTCGATACCCTGATGAACGGCTCCCTGGACCCCATTTTGGCGGATCTTAAACAGATAAGTTCCCGTCTGAATGTATTGTCCGGCGAATTGACGGAACCCCAGGGGACCGTCCTGAAGGTCCTTGACGGGGATGGGGCGGTTTATGGGAACCTTGAAGCCTCCCTCAAGGCAGTTGCCGGAACCCTGGGAAATCTTGAAAAGGTCTCCGCCTTTTTGCCTTCCCAGATGCCCCAGGTTGCCGCGCTGCTCACGGAACTGCGGGGTACCCTCAAAACCGCCGAGGATGTATTGGTCTCGTTGACGAATAATCCTCTCCTGAAAGGGGGAATCCCCCAGCCGGTGGACGCCCAATCGGGGGGGATAAGCCCCCGGGATGTTCCCTTTTAGCAAAAAGCCGGGGAGGAGTATAACGTGGAAAACCTAAAAAACAAACCAGGCCGGGCAGGGGAGGGTATTTTCCGGTATATGGCCTTCCTGGGGGGGGCGGTCCTTTTGTTCGGGGCGGTCCTTTCCGGCTGTTCTTCGGCGCCCAAGGGTCCCGCGGAACTTGTTACCCTGAGGACCATGGCCCAAACCCAACTGGAACTCGCCAATAAGGAGGCGGATCAGGAGAATTACTCCGGGGCCCTGGAATATTTGGAGGAAGCCCGGCGGCTTGCCCTGGGTATTGATAATCCGGCCCTGCTGGTGAGGACCGGGCTTTCCCGGGGAAACGTCCTGTTTTACCTGGGCCGGGCCGAAGAGGCCGGCGCCGAATGGAATGCCGCCCTTGCCGAGGCGGAGGCCGCCGGGGAGCCGGAACTTGCCGCCCTTGCCCGGATCCACATCGCCCGGGGCCGGCTGCTGGCGGTCTCCGGCGCTGAGGGGGAAACCGGCGCCGCAAACGCCAGCCAGGTTGCGGAGGAAGTCCGCTCCCTGGTAGGGGAGGAATTGGCCGTCATAAAAACGGACCGCCTGGCTGCCGCTCTGGGCTGGACCGTTGCGGGCCTGGCGGAAAAGGAACTCCGCCGCTGGAACGACGCCGAAGCTTCCCTGAAAAGGGCCCTGGATATCCACCAGCAGGGCAACCATCTTGCGGAGGCCGCCTATGACTGGTTCCTTATTGCCTCGGTCCGGTCCGTAGCGGGCCGTTATGAAGACGCCCTGGAGGCCCTCCAGTCCGCCCTGGGTTTTGACCGCCGGGCGGAAAATTCCTACGGCCTGGCTACGGACTGGCGAGCCCTGGGGGATGTTTATCAAAAGATGGGGGATATTACCCGCGCCGGCGCCGCCTACCGCCGTTCCGGGGAGATTTTTAAAGCCGCCGGTTTGGATTAGGCCCCGGGGCGGACCCTTTTCTGCCCCTTAGGACTTAGTCCGGATCACCGAAGGGTCAATGCTCCTGATATCCCGGGAGCAGGTAACCGCCATGGCCCATTTTAGTTCCGCGGTCATCCCTTCAATTACCCTTTGTACCCCCAGGGCGCCGTCGTTTCTCAGGGGTTCCATAACGACCCGGCCGGCGGAAACCGCGGCGGCCCCCAGGGCAAGGGCCTTAAAGGCGTCCAGCCCCCGGTTTATGCCGCAGTCCACAAAAAGGGGGATCCTTTTATTCACCAGGGTGAGGATCCGGGGCAGGGCCTGCAGGGGCGGCAGGGAATAATCCACCATACCGTGGTGGTGGGACACCACAATGCCCCCCACCCTCGCGTCCAGGCATTTTTTTGTATCCTGCTCGCTTAAAACTCCCTTGATAATAAAGGGAAGTTTTGTCGCCTTGACGAAGGTTTTGATCTCCTCCAGGGTCTTGGGCGCCATGGGGATACCCAGGACGGTTCCCCAACTGTTTTTACTGCCGAATTGATGATCAATATCCATACCCACCGCCAGGCATCCGCATTGTTCCGCATGGGCTATTTTTTTTAGGATCACCCCGTTGTCCGCATAGGGTTTGATGATCTTGATGGTTTTTGCCCCGGTGGCAATGATGGCCTCAAGCTCCGCCTCATCCCCCATGCCGGTCCACATGACCCCCCCGGCAGCCGCAAGACCCCGGGCGGCTTCAACCATCCCGCCGGGATGGGTCTTGTTTAAATGGGAAAGGGCCGCCAGCATCACCGGAGTGGTAAAGGTTTCCCCGTAAAGCTCCAGCCTGGTGGAGGGTTCCACCGCGTCAATATGCCGCATTTCCACCAAAAGGGAATCCAAATAATCCCGGGTAATTTTTTCCGAATTCCCGGCGTTCACCTGTTCGCTCATAGTAAACCTCCGCCGGATAGAATATCAAATTATTCCGAGCCTGTCCCAAAACTATGCGCTAAAGCACATGGTTTTGGGACAGGCTTTTGCAGTTTTTCAGACTTTCAGTCTTGCAAAACTGCGGAATCTAAGGCTGCTTTCCCAAAAACTGAAGTTTTGGGAAAGCCTCAATATTCACGCTTCTAAACCGGCGGGGTAAAATCCTCTTTTAGAAATACCGTTTCAGGAGGCCCTTAAACCCGGCGCAGTGGCGGGCTTCGTCCCGGGCCATTTCGTGGACCGTGTCGTGGATAGCGTCATAGCCCCGTTCTTTGGCCCGCTTGGCCACATCCACCTTGCCGGCGGTGGCGCCGAATTCCGCCTCAATCCGCATTTCCAGGTTCTTTTTGGTGCTGTCGGTGATGACCTCTCCCAGTAATTCCGCAAACTTCGCCGCGTGTTCCGCTTCCTCAAAGGCATAACGTTTGTAGGCTTCGGCGATTTCGGGATAACCTTCCCGCTCGGCAACCCGGCTCATGGCAAGGTACATACCCACTTCGGTACATTCGCCGCTAAAGTTGGCCCGGAGGTCGTTGAGGATGTCCTCTTCCACACCCTTGGCGACTCCCACCACATGCTCGGCGGCAAAGGCGGCCCCCGCGGCCTGCTCTTTGAACTTGGAAGCCGGAGCCTTACAGGTCGGACAAGATTCGGGCGGCTGATCTCCGGTATGAACATAACCACATACTGAACAAACCCATTTTTTCATCATTCCACTCTCCATAAAAAAATTTATTTACTATCGGCCATGCCGAAAGTTTTCTTCTTTTCCGCCTCCTCCGCACATTTTCTGCAGAGGCCGTAAAAAACGGTTTTGCGGTAATCTATGGTAAAATCCGGGACGGTTTCCCTGCCCTCTGTTTGGGGCTCGGTAAAAAATTTGAAGATCCCCGGGGCCGGGCTGGGCAGATCCAGGACCCTTCCGCAGCGGCAGCATACCAGGTGGGGGTGGGGCGATACCCGTCCGTCAAAGCGTTCTTCCCCCTGCACAACCCCCAGGGAGACCACCTCCCCCTCTTCCCGGAAAAGGCTGATATTACGGTAAACCGTACCCAGGGACAGATCAGGAATGGAAGGTTTAAGCTGGTCGTATACCCATTGCGCTCCGGGATGGGAGTTGGTGGACCGGATCGTCCGCAAAATCGCATCCCTTTTCTTGCTGTGTTTTCGTCCGCCCGATAGATCCTTCATATAAATAATAATAATAATTATTATTAAAATAATCAAGGGGTTTTTGGGGAATTTTATAAAAAAGAGCATTTTCCAAAACTCGGTTAGTGCGAACCTTTGATATGAGATGCTTTCCGGAAAAACCCGCCCCGGCTGATGGCGGGTGGTGTGTGGTGTGTGGGGGAGTATTTGGAAACCGGTTCTCAGGTCCGGTTTTTTTGTATGATCCTTTCCTTCAGAGCCAGCAGCCTGAAATAGATCTCCCGGGGATTTTCATCTTCGTAAAGAAAGGCGCCGTTTCCCGAAAAGGAGGGCTCGATAAAATCCCACCAGGTTAGGGCCTTTATTTCCCTATGGGCCGCCGCTATCGTATAAAACTGTTCCATCCAGTCCGCCTGGGTACGTTCGTTCCAGCCGCCGTGCCAGACACCTTCGGACATGGAAAGCTGCATCCAGGATGAGCCGTTGGAGGAGCCCTGCCCCCGCAGGCCTCCGTTGACGCCCATTTCGGTGATGTGTACCGGCTTGCCGAGGGAGGCGAAGATAGAAAGCATACGATCTACCGCGACCATGTCCCGGGCGGGGAAGTAGAGTTGTATCCCCGTAACGTCGAATTGTACCCCCGCTTCCAGGATCGCCCGGAAATAGGCCAGGGGGGAACGCAGTTTTTCCGGGAGGGAGCCGTAACAGACATAACGTCCCGCCACATATTCGGCAAAGGGCAGGCATACGTTGACCACCGCCGCTGCGGCGCTGTCCGTTTCGTGGAGGGCATCGCAGCAGGTCCGGGTCAGCTCCGTAAGCTGGCTCTGGGTTAGCATAAAACAGTTGGCCCAATCGTGGGCTTCGTTCATCGCATCCCAAATACCGATCCTGCCTTTATAGGTTCCGGCGTGATGCCGGGCGATCTCCCGGGCGTATCCTTGCAGGGTTTCAAAGGACTGGCCGAAAAGCCATTTTGGGTTTACGTCCCCGTGGCCGAACCAAATCGGATGCCCCTTGGGGATTATCTTTTTGCTTTGCAGAAATTCCAGCGCCTTATCAATGTATTCGTAGGTATACTTTCCCCGTTCAGGAACGGTCCTCCCCGCATAAAAGGGAAGGGTGGCAAAGTCAAAGGCTTTGGCGAAAAATTTCGCATACCGCGCCTCGGAAGAGGTGTAGCGGAAAAAATTGCAGCCCAGGAGTAAATCCTCCCGGGGGCTGGCGTAGAGCCGCTGCCGGGCCGCCTCAAAGAGGGCGGCCTCCGCGGCGTATACGGCATGGGAAAGGGCGTAGAGCCGGTTTTCCGGGGTGGTTTTTCCGCGGTTTGCCAGATGGGAAAATTCCCGGGCGGCGGCGAGGTGGCCCAAGGTCTCCGGGGACAGATGTCCCGGGGACAGGCTGAGGCTTTCCCCGTATTTTTCCGCTTCCCGGATATAGGTACGGCAGGCTTCGGTAACAAAATCGACAAAGTCCCCGGTATAACCGGCGCCTTCATTATCCGCCATAACCCAAATGTTCCCGTAAAGGGGCAGATTAATTTTTGCATGGATCATGTAAGGCTCGCCGCTTACCGTCAGTTCCACCGTTCCGTCCGGTAAAATACGCTGGCGGCGTTCCTGGGGTTCAAACTCAAGATCACTCGCATATACCGATTCCAATACCGGTTTCGGCATTGGAACACCCCCCGCATCGTCAAGCCTTACATGGATCTGTTTCATAGTACCTCGATTTAATTCGCCGCCGGATATGCATCGTATGCCTTTTGATAAAGTTTGCGATGGACTTCATATCATAACACGGATCTGACCGGACCGCAAGAAAAAAATTGCGGCCGAAAGCAAATGACGCTGAATTCATGGATCGGGCCCCGCTTTTATTACACCGGTCCTGATGTGAGGGCTTGTGTGCCTAAAAAACAGGGTTTATACTATGCTGACGGACCGGGGGTTAGATCACAATATACACGGAGGGAATAAGTGGAGATCATTAAAAAAAACAGCGCGATTTACCGTTTTAGCAAATTCCGGACACTGATGTTCGAAAACGAAAAACAGATAGATGCTATTTTGGAATCACCCGATGCTTCTCTTGCCGTAGAAGATGATCGCGGCTACTCAATGGAGAAGAAAACTTTCCGCGACAACCGCCGGGATACAAAGGAGGACACCCTCCGCAGACGTATTGAGAGTTTTCGGAACGAAAATGCGGCGGTCCTTCAGGTTACCTACGACTTCTTTTTTGGCGGTACCAAACGCACCCTGTTTCCGGAAAGTGAAAAGACTATACGGGCTTACAAGGTTATCCACGATCTGGCCAAACAATACGGTTTGGATTTTTCCGCCAGCGTTTCTAATCCGCTGGATCTGGGAGATGGCTATGTAAAGGAGCATAACGAAGTGGGTTACTCCTGGCATTACCACGAAGGCGCTATTGATCCCCAGGGGAATTTCAGCGTTAAAATGTCCATGCAGACCCAGTGGTCGAACAACAAAGGTCCGGTACGGCTGGAAACGGACCGGGTCGTGGTTTACGCCTTCAAGGAAGAACGTTTTGCCGATACCCCCTATTTTTATGTAAATCCCCGGGAAATCCTGGATATTTCAGCCTGTGCCGGACTTGAGATCATGGGTTCGGAGGATATTTCCAAAAGAGGAAACGGTTCAATACCTGTACGGGTCATGGGCCGTTGGGAAGGAGTCAAACCCGGTTACACCCGCTGCCTTGCCGTTTTGGTATACAAAACCCGTGAAATTGACTACTTTGCTCCGGGCGCTCTTGATTATATGAAGGGCATCCTGGATATCCACGCAAAGGCGGGGATAAGCTATCAGGGTTTTTACTCAGATGAGATGCATATCCAGTTCGACTGGGATTCCAATGTTCATTTTGACCGGACCGAAGTAACCACCCGCTACCTGACCCCTAATCTGGCAAAACGCTTTTCAGCAGCCTATGGCAAGGAATTTGAAGATTTCGGTAAGTACCTCATCTATTTTTCCTACCGTCAGCATGATTTCTGTAAGGAAGAACGGGATCTGCCTGTACAACATATTTTTAAGCCCGGTGCGGAAGGTGTTTATTCCACATGGCTTTTCCGTAAACGTTACTTTGAGATGCTGAATGACGTGGTGGTTCAACTCTGTGTGGATACCAAGGATTATGCGGAAGAAAAATTCCACAATCCGATAGACGCCCACGGACACGCCACCTGGAAGGAATCGCCGGCGCTGGACAAAAATTACCCGGAGATGAAATGGTACAGCCTGCGCCGGGACGATCTTTTTTCACGTTACGATTACCATAGTGAGTATGTGGCATCTTCTTCCGTCATTGAAGGGGTGGCAGCTTGTTATGACTATTTCCGCTGGAATGACTACTTTACCGGCGGCGGCACGGATCATGGCGAACACGGCTACGGAGACCGGAACTACTATGCCCAAGCCTTTGGCGCCTCCCTGGCCGTGCTGAATGAGGACGGCAGGGGCTATTCCGGGGGGTGGGGTTCGCCCGAAGAAATAATCAAAAGGCAAAATGCGGTAGGCCGTGTTTTTGGTAACGGTACTTTTCGCGGCATAGGATGTGATCAATTTGTCCAAAATTTTGAGACCCGTATTACCGATGTTTTGGCAGTATATCCGCTGGATCTGTTTTATTCGGAGGAACGTTTTGGAAGCTGGATGGTCCAATACGGTTATTGTAATTACATTACCGAACAAAAATTGATGGAATACGCAAGCATTACGGGGGATGGTACGATAAAGGTCAAAAACCGCTCTTACCGGGCTTTAGTCTTCCTGTATCAGAGTTTTTTAAGCCAAAAAACACTAAAATTATTGGAACAATTTGTACACAGCGGCGGCCGTCTGCTCTGGATGGCTGCTCCCCCGGTAGGACTGTGGGACAAAGCCGGGTCGCTGGAAGACTGGCAAAAACTCTTTGGTGTAAAGCCCTGCGGTGAAGCTGCCCGGGCACTTACCGCAAAGGGTGAAAAAGTATCCTTCGCTTCGGATATCAAAACCGACGGCATGATCATACCCACCGATATGCTGCCTGATTTTTTCTACCCCTTTGCGGCGGAGGGGGCAAAGGAAATCGCCTGGCTTGGCGGAAAACCGGCGGGTTTTGAAAAATGCTACCCCGATGGGGGACGTGCCGTGTACCTGGCTTTCCGTGCCAGGGATGACCAGTCCCAGTCAATGGGGAGTGATATTTCCACCCTCTTCGATATCCTTTGTTATATGGGCGCCTATTCTGCGGAGGGCGGCGAAATCCGCAGCCGTCCCGCTTCCGCCCGGCTTGTTACTATGCGCTTCCCCAACGGTGCGGTTTCCATGACGCCCCATTACCGCACCTTTTATGAACGATGGGACAGTCTTTTCGGCCGGGATCCTGAACAGGACGCTGAGTATTTGAAGGGCCGTATCCTGCCCAGTCTGGATTTGGATTTGAACGAAGAAAATCTTTTTGGCCATAGGGTTACCTATAAGGGAAGCGAAACCCTAAGTTACCGGCTGGATGAAAAGGGATTGCTTGCCGGTTTTAGTGGTAATAAAAATGAAATTACTATAGACGGCAGAATGTACCGGTTTTCGGATGTGCCCGGCTGGATCTGTTTTGTTTCCCTCGATCCTAAGTACCTGGAAGCGGGCGTTAGTGCCGCTATGGCAGTTTTTTCGGAAAACCCGGGAAGGTTGACCATACCGAATGTTTTGGGATCGGCCGCCCTTAAAGCAGCGGTGTGTAAATCCAATATGCTCGCACCGGATCGGGAACTTGCATTGACGGCGGAGGCTGAAAAAATCACCCTCACCTTTGATGGGAATTCCGCCGGAAATTGGGCTCTGGTGTATTAAGGAGGAAATATGCGTTTAGGTATCTGCACTTCACCTGAAAAGGCGCAGTTGGTAAAAAAAGCCGGGTTTGACTATTACGAGTTTCAGGTCTTTGCGGTTCACGATGCCGGGGAAGAACAGTTTAGCAGCTGGCTGGAACTTCAACAGCGTGCGGGAATAAAAAGCGAAGCGATGAATTGTATGCTGCACCAGCGATACCAGGTAACAGGTCCAAAGGCCGATCTGAGTGCCATCAAGACCTATCTGAAAAAGACCATACCCCGTTGTGCAAAGATGGGAACCGAAACAATAGTTTTTGGATCCGCCTGGTCGCGTAATATGCCCGAAGGTTTTTCTGATCGTCAAAAAGCCTATTCCCAGATTGTGGAATACCTTCATTTGGCATCGGATATCTGCGGTGAACAGGGTATCAAGATAGCCATAGAACCCCTGGGCGCGCCGGTAACCAATATCGTTACCTTTGTGTCCGAAGGCAACTACCTGTGCCATTTGACCCAGCGTGATAATGTGCGCCTTTTGGTTGACCTTTTTGCAGTAGTCTTGAATTATGAAAATTGCCGTGAGTGCATGGCAGGTTATGCTCCCATGCTGGAGCATCTGCATTTTTGCGCTTTTGACCGCCGTTATCCACGGCTCGACGACGGCTGCGACTACAACGATTTTTTTGAAGGGGTCAAAGCCGCGGACTATAACGGCCGTATCAGTGTGGAAGCTACCCACAACGGGGATGAATACGAAGATATGGTTCAAGCCATGGCGGTATTCAAAAAATATTTGAGATGATTGATATCCGAGGCAATTTCAAAATTTCAATTTTTGAAATTACCTCATCCTTTATCAATAATTTCTAACGGAGGTTTTATGTTATTACAATCGGTGTTTTCTGACGAGTTATTTGTCGATGTTAAAGAAGGGTTACCTGTAATCAAAAGTTGGGGTTCCGATTATGTGGATTTCCGCAGTCTGGTTAACGGAAAGGGAATTGAGTTCCAGACGGAGGAAGAACTCAAGGCCCTAAAAGCCCAACTGGACAGCCTTGGCTTAAAGGTTGCGGTTCTTCAATCTTCACTCTGTAAAGTCCATCTGCCTGACCAGGAGCGCCGGCAGAAGGAGCTTGAGAAACTTGAAGGTTTAATCCGTGCCGCGGATATTCTCAACTGCAGGCTGGTACGATCTTTTTTCTATTGGCAGCCTGACGAGGTGGATCACAGCCTTTACGGCCAACTCGCCGTACGGCCCGACCTTATGACGGCGGTCCTGGATGCCTTTAATCCGGTCTTAAAACGTGCCCGCGAAGCGGGACTAATCATGGGTTTTGAAAACTGCGGTCTTACCTGTGATGAAGCCCTGGTCTTCCTCAATGCCATTAACATCCCCGATTGGGGCCTTGCCTGGGATCCCTCAAACGATCTTTTTCTGATTCCCCAGGAACAATGGGAGGTTCATTTTGTAAAATGTATTAAGCGTACAATTCTGATACATACCAAGGCTGTTTCCATAATTCCGGATCTGGTAAAGGATCCCTCCCGGGATATTGGCAAATTTCTTGTTCCCTGGGACAGGGTGCTGCGCGGTGCCGCCGCCACCGGCCGGGATATTCCCGTTTCTGTAGAAACCCATAACCCCAGGGAAAGCAAGTTCACCCACGAAGAAGCCTCAAAAAAGGTCTTTGACCTTTTGAAGGCGAATATGCCCTCCGGCGCCTTGGGCAGCGTGGAAGATGCCGTCCGGGATTATCCAAAATTCGACTTTCCGCCCTGTCCCTACGAAGATAACCCGGTTCGTTTCGTGGTTGTAGGCATGGGCATGGGTCGTAATCGGGCCATCCATATAACCCGTAATCCGGGCATCAAACTTGTAGGTGTGTGCGACATCAATCCGGAAAAAGCCAAGGCTGCCGGCGAACAGTTGGGCGTTAAATACAGTGATGATATCAATGTGTTCCTGAAGGATCCCGAAGTTGAAGTGATGTATGTGGTTGTCCCCACAGGGCTTCATTGTGAAGTGGCCGAACAGTGCCTTAGGGCCGGTAAGCATGTACTTACCACCAAACCCATGGATGTTACCCTGGAAGCCTGTGACAATGCTATTGCATTGGCCAGGGAAAAGGGCCTGCTTTTTGGGGTCGATTTCGACATGCGCCATTCTTCGGAGATGATGGAACTGGTGGAAGCCCAGCGAAAAGGTTACTTTGGCAGGATACTTTCGGTAAACATTAACCTGTACATTTGCCGGGACCAAAAGTATTACGATGAAAACGGAGCCTGGCGCGGAACCTATCGCTACGATGGCGGCGGCTCCATGTGTAACCAGGGTGTCCACGAAGTTGACCGTATACTGGAAGTTATCGGTATGCCTAAAAGAGTACGGGCGGGGATCAAAACCCAAACTCACTTTATCGAAACCGAAGACTACGGCTGGTCCGAATGGGACTACGGCAATGGCATGGTTGTACGTTATGCCTCCACCACTTCCTATCCCGTGCCTACCTGGTATGCCCGTATCGAAATTCATGGTACCGATGGTGCTTATGTATACACCAACGGCGGCCCGGAAGGGAATCATACCTGGTGGTCCAAAAAAGACGGTATTTGGGAAGAAAAAGCTCCCTATCCCTTTAAACGCCGCTGGCGGGCGGGCAGTGATAATTTCGCTAACTCGGTGCGTACCGGAGATCCCTTGAGCATTTCCGGTGAAGTAGGCCGTAAATCCCGGGCCATTCTGGACGCCATTTACAAATCCGCCCGGGGATCAGGTGATTGGGTAGAGGTAGTGTGGTGAGGTAATTTCAAAATTTGAGATTTTGAAATCGCCTCTGGTAATAAGAAAAAAGGGGAACAAGCCGATATGGATTCTGGCTTCCCATGAAAAAAGCACCGCCCATTGGACGGTGCTTTTTTTATTCATTCACCCCGGAATGCAATCCTAGGGATGAAATCCCAGGGATACAATCCCAAGAATCCGTCTTTCGGCGGAGGGCTCTATTTAGCGCCCGCTGCGTAGACATCGTAATACTTCTGGAGCAGGCTGATATACCTTTCAACCCCTATATTTTTGCAGGAAGCAAGGAAGGTGTTCCATTTAGCGTCGGTTACGCCGCTGCGGATAAAGCTGGCCAGGGATTCCT
>JAISLT010000123.1 GCA_031277165.1 Spirochaetaceae bacterium | reverse complement strand
CATTTACAGTTCTTGTTGACGGCCTGAAAAGCATTACTAATCAGATGTAACAAAGATGTTTTGCAAGTACCGTTTGCACCGGATATAACATTTATATTTTTTGAAAACTCAAGGGTGATGTTTTTAAGTTTTCTGTATTGCAGAATCTCCAATTTTTCTATCATAATTATTCCTTCCCCCTCCAGTTTTCTCTTTTCACAGAAATCACCTTACCTCCAGTAGTGGGGATAGCAGAGAAGACCGCAGGGTTTGACACGAGGAATTCGGAGCGAGGGACGCGCCGCGAAAGCGGCGAAAGTCCGCCAATTGCGGCGGCATAGAGCCGCAACATTCCCCGGTAACGTTCCAATGCGCTCCCCCTTCTGCTTCTCATGTAACGCTCCCCGAATACAAGCTATCCTACCACAACATGGCGGAACTGCCAAGGGTATATCGGGGCAAATCAGGTAGACCTGGTACTGTCCGGCGCGGAGGAGGTATTTGTGTTCCCAAAGGCTTATCCCACAAGTCGGTCCCTTGACATTTTACGGCGCTCCGGTAGAATAGGCTTACCGCAACGGGTCCTTGCAGGACAAAGGGCCGGGGTTAAGCAGGCTTCCAATAATACCCTGCGGTGAAAGAGGTATGGTATGAAACAACTGTTAATTGTCTTTGGCGTTATTACCCTATTTGGCTGCGCATCCCTTAAGCGCGACAAATACTATGCGGATATGGCAAGGGAAAACAGTTTTGCGGATTATTTTCCTTCCCATTCATTTAGAAAGAGTTTTTCTACCATCGAAGAGGCCTACGATTATATCAACGCAGCCCTGGCAAAATTTTCCCAGGTATCGGGTAAACCCGCTGCCAAGGGATTAGCGGCAAGATTGACAGGGCCCGCGGTACAAACGGATCAGCCCGTGGCGCTCGGTTGTTTTATGGAGGCCAGCGGACGGCAGACTTCTATCGATTTAGTAAACAGTAACAAGTCCCTGGATACGAATATCCGGGAAGCAATTTCTGCCACCCTGGTATTTCTGATATTTTATGAAGACCGGGGAGTTTCCATCTCCAGATTTTATCTTCAACAGGGTTGGCAGTATGTGTCAAACGCCCAGTACGAGGAATTTAACACCTATGGGAATTCGTACACGGCGGAATATCCCGCCGGATGGGGCACAGAGAAGGCCTTTGCGTACCTAAAAAAAGAAATTGACTAGCAGTTTGCTGCGCTTCGCCCATAAACTGTATAAAATCCCCGGAGCGCGCGGCAGGGCCCCCAGGGCAGACCCCTTACAAATAGCGCTTGGGGCTGCCGCCGTTTAACACGGCGTATAATTCAATGTAACTCTTTGCGGTGCCTGCGGCAATCTTGTTAAGCAGGACCTCTTCCACCTGGAACAGTCCCACTTCGCTTGACATATCAACCCGGATACTTATGGGTTTTTCCTTTCCCGGCCCAATGGTAAGCTCCTCTATTGAGTTGGCCGAATACTGGTGTATGTCCCCCACCCGGGGGCTGCCCCCTATGGCCAGGGGTATCCGTGCCCGGCCCTTTTTCATATCGCAGCCGTCGGCCACCTGAACAATGCCCGCCTCCAGGGAATAGATCGAACGGTTGCCCATGTGGCCGGCTATGGCCTCCAGAGCCAAAGAGCGGATAATTATAATTTTCTGATGTTCCGTCCCGTACACATCCCTAAGGATCCGGTCCAATATGGGCTGGGCCAGGTAGGTGCTGTGGAGTTCGTGATCCTGCCTGCCTATGGCCATGCCCAGATCGTGCAGAAGGGATCCGCAGATGACGGCGGCAAGGCTGTCCTCAAAACTGCCCGCCTCTTCTGCTTCAAGGCTTGTTTTTACCCCCGCCCGGCGGATAAGATCCATCATAATAAGGGCATTGTGGGCCACGGTCCTTGTATGCACCGGACCGTGGTCGTTGAATTTAAGCCGCACAATAGAAACGGTGTTGGCGTATTCCTGCATGGCCTGGATTTCCCCGTCGTAAAGAATTTTTTCCGCCAGCTGTTTAATTCTTTCTGAAAGATGAAAGGTCTTAAGCCGTTCGAGGATCTTTCCGTCCAGGGCCATTTCTTTTCCTGAACGCCTGGATTTTCCTGTTTCGCCCATGGTTGTTAAATCTCCGGAGCATTGGCTAAAAGATATTCTTCCGCTTCTTTGCTCCAAAGTCCCCGGTGCCTGCCGCATATTTCCGCCAGGGCGGCGTACAATGTTTTAAGGCCATTTTCGCCGGTCCTGCCCAGTTCCGCAAAGTTATCAATGGCCGCCAGGGGAAGTTTTTTGTGGGTGTAGATAAGCTTTTTACCGCCGGGGATCTTGTCCAGGTTGATCGTGGTTTCGCCCACGGCATCAAGCCCCCCCACATGGGTGATCATAAACACCGGATTCAATTCGCCCCGGGCCATCATCGAAAGCGATTCCACCATGTCGCCGGTGTTTCCGCCGCTGGTTCCCACGATATGGTGGGATTCATAGTGGACGTTATAAAAGTTAAACAGGGCGGAAAAAGCCGTGTCCGTGGGGCCGGCAAAAAAGTTAAGGCATCCGTCACGGCCCAGCAGCCTATCCCCCATTTCCAGCACGGGCTTTACCGGGGCAAAGACAAAGACATCGTCAAAAAGCCTGCCGCCGTTGAGCTTCCGCAGGTGTTCCACCGGATCGGTAATATCCTTGGTGTTTACATAGACAAGTTCCACCCCGTGCTTTTTTGCCTCCGCCGCACTAAGCAGTTCTTCGGCCCGCTTAAGCCGGGAATCGTCGATGTCGGTAACCACCACCAGTCCGGGCCGGCGGGGACAATGGATCGCATAGTCGATTGCCCCAAGCCCCATGGGCCCCACCGAGGCAAGCAGGGCCAGGGACCCTCCCTCAACGATGCCCATATCGTGGACATAGGACCCGCCCCGGGTATGGTACTGGGCGTGGTAGGCCCCCACAATACAGGATACGGGTTCGGAAAGGGAACCCATAAAAAAGTTGTCCCCCCCATACGGAAGAAGACAGTTCATCTCCATAACTTCCCTGGGGATAATGATGCGGGTGGCGTCCCCGCCTATGTACTCGTAGGAATAACCCGGCGCCCAAAGGGCCGCCGTTCCGTCCGGGCCGGGATAATTCAACGCCGGCTGGATGGCGAATGTATCCCCCTCTTTAAATTTTCCCGCCCATTTGCTCCCCACTTTTTCCAGAACCCCGCAGAATTCGTGGCCGATAATACAGGGCTGTTTGGCCAAATCGTAACGTACCCTTTTGTGTTTTGCCCCCTGAAGGGCAAGTTTATGGCTGGACATGCAGATCGAATCCGATACAATCCGGGCCAGGATCTCGTCATCTTTAATTTCGGGAAGCTCAAATTCCTCCAGGCGAAGATCGTTAACGCCGTATATACGAACCGCTTTTGTTTTCAAGGTGTTGCTCCTATAAAATTATGGCAGAGACACCGAATTTCTACAAGTCCACGCACCGCTTGCCGGCGGTTTGTATTCTCAGACAATTTGAAATTGTCTGAGAATTCCGATTGTAATTGTTTGCCAGGTAAGGAATTAGCTAATTCCTTACCTGGCAAACCCAAATCTATGGAGCATAACAGTACAGATTTAAAGAGCAAAAAATCCGCGAAGTACCACAGGCTCCTAGGTGCTATTTTCCCGGTTCTCCGGGTGGAGGTGCCGTTTCCATTCCGAGGGGGCAATGCCGGTCTTGTTTTTAAAGAGCCGGGAAAAATAGTACTGGTCTTCAAACCCCAGGCTTAGGGAGACTTCCTTAACGGACGTTTCTTCCTGCTCCAGAAGCCGTTCCGCCCGGTATATTTTTAACTGGATAAAGAACTGGTAGGGGGTCATGGCGGTATAGGTTTTGAAGATTTCGTTAAACCGGGAAGCACTGATGCCCAGCTCACCGGAAATATCCGGAAGGCTTATGGCGCTTTCCACCCGGGATTCCATTAAAAACTTGGCCTTTTCCACGATCTGCTGGTAATAGCTGGGCCTGTCCCCCCGGCGCTGGCGGGTAAGCATCTCTGCCAGAATGGTCAGGATCGCCGAGCAGGTTCGCAGCTGGTACAGGGGCTGCTGGTTTTTTACCTCCTCCAGGATCCGTTTATATATAGAAAGCAGATCGTCCCGCAGGCCCATATCAAAAAAGACGTGCTGGGGGCTGATTATTCCCTCAACCAGCATGCGGGTAAAATAGTCCCCCATAAAGCCCGCCCAGTACTCCTGCCACCCCGTTTCCCACAGGGGTTTATACGAATGGGCATGTCCGGGGAGCACAAACATAATAGAACCGGGCCGTACCTTGTAGAGCCTTCCGT
Source organism: Spirochaetaceae bacterium (assembly GCA_031277165.1). GTDB lineage: Bacteria > Spirochaetota > Spirochaetia > Treponematales > Breznakiellaceae > JAISLT01. The sequence continues at coordinate 11,230 of JAISLT010000123.1, read as the reverse complement.
CGGTGTTAAAGGTCCCCTCCCCCTGGGTAATGTATATAACCTGGAATATGGGAAGAACCCGGCCCTCCGCCACGGAACGGAACGGACCGGGGTGGGCTTCCCTATTAGGGGGATATTCCCTGCGGGCCGGGGTAGTGACGGTACCCGCGGTGGTACAGATCATGCCCAGTTTTTCATCCTCTTCGCTTACCGGCAGATAATGAAAAACAGAATCCTGCTCTCCGTAAAAATCGTTCATATCCCTTAAAATAAAGGATTTTTTCCATCATCACAAGCAAAAAATCCATTTACGGCGGAAAATTCCGGCCTGATACTAATACGATGCTTGTTTCGGGGCTATAAAAGAAATGCAAAAACAGCTATTTTTAGACATTCCGCTAATATCCGGGGATATTAGACCCCACTGCGAATAAAATACACGGCTGGAGGCGTTTGTGGCTGGATACATACTGCAGCTTAAAAATATACATAAATCTTTTCCCGGCATTAAGGTGCTGGAGGATGTGCACTTTGAGCTCTTACCCGGCGAAATTCATGCCCTCATGGGGGAGAACGGCGCGGGAAAATCCACCCTTATTAAGATTATCAGCGGCGTATACCAAAGCGACAACGGGGGGGAAATGTACCTTAACGGCGAAAGGGTGTATATCCGGTCCCCCCTGGATGCCCAGAATTTAGGCATTGCCGCGGTACACCAGCATGTGACGAGTTTTCCCGATCTGTCGGTGGCGGAAAATATTTTTATGGGCCATGAAAAAACCCGGTCCTTCTTTGGGGTGATGGAATGGAACACCATGAACAACGAAACCAATAAGCTTTTGGAACAGCTGGACGCAAAATTTGACAGCCGGGTGCAAATGGGGTCCCTCTCCGTGGCCCAGCAGCAGATTGTGGAGATAGCCAAGGCCCTGTCCACCAATGCCAGGATCATTATCATGGACGAACCCACGGCGGCGCTGACCAACCGGGAAAGCGAAGACCTCTACGGCATTATTCGGAACCTTAAAGCAAAGGGAGTTTCGATTATTTTTATCTCCCACCGGTTCGAGGACATGTATACCATCGCCGACAGGGTTACGGTGATGCGGGACGGCAGGTACGTAAACACCTGGAATGTAACAGAGGTGGACGATCATGCCATGGTTATGGCCATGGTGGGCCGGGAGATCCTCCAGTTTTTTCCAAAACGGGACAGTAAACCCGGGGAGGAAATCTTCCGGGTGGAGGGCCTTTCCCGGACGGGCTTTTTTAAGGACATAAGTTTTAACCTGCGCCGGGGAGAAATTGTGGCCCTGACGGGGCTGGTTGGTTCGGGCCGTACCGAACTGTGCGAGGCAATTTTTGGAATTACCGCCTATGACGAAGGGAAGGTTACATTAAACGGCGAGCCCCTGCGCCGGGGAGATCCCGCCGCATCCCTCGGGGCCGGCATAGGCTATCTTCCCGAAGACAGGCACCGGCAGGGGCTGGTACTGCCCTGGGAAATTGTTAAGAACATCAGCCTAAGCGGCCTTAGCCAGTTTGCCCCCCGGGGCTGGATCAACACGAAAAAAGAAAACGCCTCGGCCAAGGAACTGGGGGAAAAGCTTAAAATTAAGGCCTGGAGCGTCCACGAGAAGGTGTCCACCCTTTCCGGGGGGAACCAGCAGAAGGTAATTGTGGCAAAGCTTTTAAATTCCGACATGAAGGTCCTTATTCTGGACGAACCCACCAAGGGGGTGGACGTGGGGGCCAAATTCAGCATCTACGAAATTATGAACGATCTGGTCGCCGCGGGGTATGGAATCGTCATGGTTTCTTCCGAACTCCCCGAGGTGCTGGGGGTAAGCGACCGGGTGGTGGTAATGAAAGAAGGCCGGGTAACGGCCGTTATGGATGTTAAGGACGCCACCCAGGAAAAAATACTGCGGTATGCCGCCACCCAGGGCGCCGTCGCGCACAATCCGGTCCCAAAAACGGCCCAGCCCGCCATGGTCCATGACGCATAGTACCGCCGCAATCGCATACCTGCCGCATGTCAGTACAGTTATGTCCGTACGGTAATTATGGTATAGTATAGAAGGAACAGGAGACTGCATGGAAACGGAAAAAAAGAAACCCCTGGGCGAGCGGGTGCGGGATCTGGGGCTTATTGTTTTTATCGTGGTAATATCGGCGCTTATCCAGATGCGTAACAGGGAATTCCTTACGCTCCTTAATATCGGCAACCTGCTGACCAATACGGCTATTCTTAGCATCCTTTCGGTGGGAATGATGATGGTCCTTTTAACGGGGGGCATAGATCTGTCCATAGGGGCTTCCATGGCCTTTACCGGCATGGTCACGGCCCTTACCGTCAGCGCCAACCCCGCCGCCCCGATGTTCCTTTTGATCCTGGAAAGCATCCTAATCGGCGCCTGCATAGGCCTGGTCATAGGAATTTTAGTTGCCCGGTTTTCCATACTGCCCATTATTGCCAGCCTGGGGCTGATGAATATTATGCGGGGCCTTACCTATGTGGTATCCGGGGGCGCCTGGGTCAGCGCATACCAGATGCCGGCCCATTTTAAGGCCTTTGCCACCGGAACGGTTTTCGGCATAAACAACCTGGTGGCTATTGCCGTGCTTGTCTATGGCTTGTTTTATTTCTTTATCAATTTTACCAAAAGCGGCAGGCGTATCTACGCGGTGGGATCCAGCCCCGATGCGGCCAAGGTGGTGGGGCTTCCGGTAAAACGCATAACCCTTATGGTGTATATTCTTATGGGAGCCCTGGCGGGGCTGGCGGGCATACTCTGGGTAAGCAAATTTGCCTCTGCCCAGGGGGACACCGCCTCGGGGTATGAAATGAACGTAATCGCCTCCTGCGTATTAGGAGGGGTCAGCGTATCCGGGGGCCGGGGAAAGGTCTTTGGCCTCTTTTTAGGGGTAATCCTCTTTGGAATCCTCGCCAACGCCCTGCCCCTTATCAATGTCTCTCCCTTTTGGCAGCAGGCCATACAGGGCTTTGTGATCCTCTTTGCGGTGGTCACAAATGTCATTATTAAGCGCAACAACGACCGGGCGGTGCTGTACCGCCGGGCCATATAGGAGTTTTCCATGCCTGTAAGAACCCTGGCAGTAAGCAAGCCCTGGGACCTGCGGAAATTTTTCTTTCAATGGGAATGGCTGCTGGTGGTGGTGTTCATTGCCATCAACATTATCAACAGTATTTCTTCCCCCCATTATCTTAACGGCAGTACCTTTCTAAACACCCCCCGGAGTTTTCTGGACAAGGCTTTTATTGTCCTGCCCATGATGTTTGTAATTATCCTGGGAAATATCGATATTTCGGTGGCCTCCATCGTGGCCCTTAGCTCCGTGCTGATGGGGGTAAGCTACAACGCGGGCCTTCCCATGGCCCTGGCCATTGTTATGGCCCTGCTTATTGGTACAGCCCTGGGGGGCCTTAATGGGCTGCTGCAGGTAAAATTTCCAGAACTGCCCGCGATGATTATCACCCTTTCTACCATGACCATTTACCGGGGCCTGGCTTATGTGATACTCCAGGACCAGGCCGCCGGGGGCTTTCCCCCGTGGTTTACCTTCCTTGCCTGGGGGAACGTGGGACCCTTTCCGTTTATACTTGTGGTGTTTACCGCGGCGGCGGTTATCTTCGGCCTGGTTCTTCACGGTACAAGCTTTGGACGGCTGGTCTACGGCATGGGCAGCAACCTTACGGCCTGCAAGTATTCGGGGATCAAGACCGGCCGGATCATCCTTACGGTGGGACTCTTAACGGGGCTTATGTCGGCGATCTGCGCGATCTTTTTAACCTCCCGGATGGGCAGTACCAGGCCCAATGTGGCCCAGGGTTACGAGTTGGACGTAATTGCCATGGTGGTGCTGGGGGGAGTAAGCACCTCCGGCGGAACGGGACGTATCGCCGGTCCCTTGCTGGCGATTTTTATTATCGGATTTTTAAATTACGGCCTGGGTTTGATCAACGTTTCGGCCCAGATGATCCTTATCGTGCTGGGCATGCTTTTGGTATTGTCGGTGCTGGTGATGAACCTGCGCTTTATGGGTAAAGGATCCGTAAAATAACGGATCAAAAATAACAAGTTCATTAGGAGGAAAAGATGAACAAAATGAAAAGAGTTCTGCCGTTTTTAATGGCCGTGGTACTCGTCTCGGTGTTTCTGCCCGGCTGTGCGCCCAAGACCGAGGCCAGCAATACCCACGCGGTGGTATTCAAGAGTACGGGAAATCCCTTCGGCGAAAAGCTGATGGATGGTTTTGAGGCCGCCATTACGGAGAAGGGCGGCACGGTAATCCGCCGCGCTCCGGACCTGCCCACCGCCGAGGCCCAGATTCAGATTATTGAACAGCTTATAGCGCAAAAAGTGGCCAGCATTACCATTTCGGCTAACGACTACGATGCCCTGCAGCCGGTGCTTACCAACGCAAAGGCCGCGGATATTCAGATCGTTACCGCCGACTCGTCGGTGAATCCCGCAAGCCGCTCGGTACACATTAATCAGGCGGACACCCAGCTTATCGGCGAGACCCTGGTAGAAGCGGCCTTTGATCAGGCCGGCGGTTCCGGGGAAATTGCCATTCTTTCCGCCACCAGCCAGGCTTCGAACCAGAACGCATGGATTGCGGTAATGGAAGAAACCCTTAAGCAGCCCAAGTATGCCAACCTGAACCTGGTCAAGATAGCCTACGGTGATGACCTGCGGGACAAATCCACCTCCGAGACCGAGGGGCTTATTGCCAGTTATCCCAACCTTAAGGTTATTGTGGCCCCCACCACGGTAGGTATCGCCGCGGCGGCCAAGGTAATTACCGACAGGAACCTTATCGGAACGGTAAAGATCACCGGCCTGGGCCTGCCCTCGGAAATGGCCGATTACATCACCAACGGTTCCTGCCCCTACATGTTCCTGTGGAACCCCATTGATCTGGGCTACCTGGCCGGTTACGCCGCCCTGGCCCTGGCGGGGGACACAATTACCGGCGCCGCCGGCGACCAGTTCGACGGAGGCAAGCTGGGCAGCTACACGGTGGTTAACGCCAGCGACGGCGGCACGGAAGTTATCCTGGGCCCGCCCTTTAAGTTTGATGCCGCCAACATCAACGACTGGAAGGATGTGTATTGATCCGGGGGGAACTTCCTAATCTCCGGCACATTGCTTGACCTTGCCTGGGGAGGCATCGGGAAAAAATTTCCCGGCGCCTCCCCTGTTCCAAGGTTCTGCGAATGTCCGGGGATTTCGCGGCCATTAAATCCATAGCAGAAAAAAAGGAACCTAAAGAAGATACCTATGAAGAGAAATGCCTTTGTAATGCACCTTCATCCCGGATGCGAGGCGGAATATAAAAAACGGCACGATGAAATTTGGCCGGAACTTAAGGCGGAACTCCGCAAGGCGGGGGTTTCGGACTATACGATTTTTCTGGAACCCCGCACGAATACCCTCTTTGCATTTCAACGCCTTGCCGGCGACGATGCCGATGCGGGACTGGCCGGTAAAGAAATTGTAAAGAAATGGTGGCACATGATGAAAGATCTAATGGATACTAATCCGGACGAGTCTCCGGTATGCGATAAGCTAAAAGAAATATTCCACATGGATTAAAACAGCCAGCAGCCTGCTGTACTTGTAGATCTTGATGGCTTTTTTAGTTGAAAAAGCCGCCAAAACCACGATTATCGGGCTGCTGCGGACCTTTGGTCCGATGGAGTTTGCAAGGTAAAAATCGCCTGTAGGCGATTTTTAAGGGTGTTATGCGCAGCAGGCTCCTAGGACATCCATGGGCAGTAAAACTATACAGATAAGGATATGCACGGACATGAGCATTGAAGAATTAACCGCCCTGTCGCGATTCTATGGGACCGGTACGGATTATGTAATTGCCGGGGGCGGGAACATCTCCTTTAAGGACGATACCACGCTGTGGGTTAAAAGTTCCGGGGTATCTCTGGGAGAAATTACCCCGGAGGGCTTTGCAGCCCTGGACAGGGCAAAGCTTGCGGAACTTTGGAACCTCGCCGGCGCCGGCTCCCCCGCGGAACGGGAGGCCGCGGTTCTAAAGGGAATGCTGGAGGCCCGTAAACCCGGCGAAGAGGCCAAGCGCCCCAGCGTAGAAACCCTGCTCCACGATCTTCTGCCCTTTGCGTATGTGATCCATACCCACCCTGCCTTGGTAAACGGCCTTACCTGTTCCCAGGACGGCGAAGGGGCCGCGCGGGAGCTCTTTGGAACCGGGGTATTATGGGTGCCTATTTCCGATCCGGGGTTTGTGTTAGCCCATACGGTCCGGGAAAAACTGGAAGAAAAAAAACGGGCCGGCGGAAAGGTTCCGGAAATTATTTTTCTGCAAAACCACGGGATCTTTGTGGCGGCCCAGGATGGGGACAGGATCCGGTCTTGGTACAACACCATCATGGATACCCTTAGCAAAAAAATAAAACGGGTCCCGGACTTTGGGAACCCCCTGCCTGCCGCGGCGGTTCCCGGGGCGGACCGGGGACTGGAGCTGTTACAGCACCTTTCCGGGGGAAGGGTGCTTTTTTCCAGGAACAACGAGACCGCCCTTCTGGTGAAGGATCCTCCGGCCTTTGCCCCGGTGGCATCCGCCTATACGCCGGATCATATTGTATATGCGGGAAGCGATCCCCTGTTTATAAAAAAAGATGACGATATTGAAGGGGCCTGGAAGGCCCATGTGGAAAAGACCCGCAGACAGCCAAAGATTGCCGCATTGGAAGGAACGGGAGTCTTTGGCATCGGCGCCACAGAAAAGGCGGCGGCACTGGCCCTGGAATTGTTCGCCGATTCAATAAAGATCGCCGCCTATACCGAATCATTCGGGGGACCGCGGTTTATGACGGATGAAAAGATTGCCTTTATTAATAATTGGGAGGCGGAACAGTACCGGGCCAAGCTTGCTAAATAGGGTTTATCACAGGAGGACCACAGCCATGAAAGAAGAGAGCATAAAAAAAGAAATTAAGACCGATAAAATCGAAGAGGCCTATGGGATTGCCAAAGAAGCCTATGCCGCCCTGGGGGTCTCCACCGACAAGGCCATTAGAGAATCCCTGGCCCTGCCCCTGTCAATACACTGCTGGCAGGGGGACGATGTGACGGGCTTTGAAGGGGCCGATGCCCTTTCCGGGGGCGGCATACTGGCCACGGGGAACTATCCCGGCAGAGCCCGGAACGGAGATGAACTCCGGGCCGATGCGGAATTTGCCTTTACGCTGATCCCCGGAAAAAAACGCTTTAACCTCCATTCTTTTTACGCCGAACCCGCGGCGGGAAAGAAAGTAAGCCGGGACAAGCTTGAGCCTGAACACTTTTCCAAATGGATGAGCTGGTCCAAAAAGAAAAAAATACCCCTGGACTTTAATCCCTCCTACTTTTCCCATCCCATGGCAGATTCCGGGTATACCCTGGCCAGTGCGGATCCCAGGGTCCGTAAATTCTGGCTGGATCATTCCAAGGCCTGCCGCCGTATTGCCAGCGCCTTTGGAGAAAACCAGGGTTCCCCGGCGATGCACGACATTTGGATCCCCGACGGTTCAAAGGATTATCCCGCCGATAGAATGGGCCCCCGGGAACGGCTTAAAGACGCCCTGGACGAAATTCTTTCGGTGTCCCTTCCCAAGGGTACAATTACCGATGCGGTGGAAAGTAAACTTTTTGGCATAGGGAGCGAATCCTACGTCACGGGATCCTACGATTTCTACATGGGCTATGCGGCCCAGCGGCAGATTAAACTGTGCCTTGATATGGGACATTTCCATCCGACGGAATTTATCGCCGATAAAATCAGCGCCGTCCTTCTCTTTGTACCGGGCATTCTGTTCCACTTTAGCCGGGGACTGCGCTGGGATTCGGATCATGTGACAACATTTTCCGACGATCTGCGGGATGCCTGCCGGGAGATAAAGCGGGCCGGCGCCTTTGACCGCATCGATCTTGCCCTGGATTATTTTGACGCTTCTATTAACCGCATTGCCGCCTGGACCATAGGGGCCCGGAACCTTCGCAAGGCGCTGCTGGAGGCGCTGCTGGAACCCACCAGGCTTCTGGTGGATGCGGAAAAACGGGGAAAAAACCATGAACGGCTTGCCCTAATGGAAGAATGTAAGACCCTTCCCTTCCCGGCGGTCTGGGATAAGCTTTGTCTTACCGCCAGGGTTCCGGTAAGCATCCGGTGGCTCCCGGCGGTAAAGGAATACGAGCAGAAGGTCCTAAGCAGGCGGAAGTAGGGCCCTTCCCAAAAAAGCGGGGGTACTTGTTTGTAGGTAAAAAACCGGATGATTCCGTACCTGACAAAGCTGCACCTATGGCGTACAGGCCTGTTTTGCAAGAACACGCAGGGTCCTGCGCGTCTGCGCAAAACCCCGCGGTTCTTCCTAAAACTTCCAGACAAAGTCCACATAGAAGATGTTGGTAAGCCTGCGGTCTTCGCCGCCATAGGCCTTATCGGGTCCCGTCTCGAGATTGACAATGTCCCCCACTTCCACGGAGGTATTGGAATCGATGTTGAACTTCACCGAAGGACGGAAGGCAAGAACCGAATAATCCGAATCCCAAACAGGGCTGTAGGCCTCCCAGTTTAGAAAATTATACTTTCCACTGGAAGATCCTTTTCCGCCGGTGGTGCTGGCCACATAGGAGGGTTTTCCCGCCATAAAGTACAGCACATCCAGCCTGGGAACAATCTTTCCAAGGGTATAGCTTACCCAGGGATCAAACATCAGGCCCAGATCATCCTTGTCTGCCTGAGTCGCATACTGGCCGGCGTTTAGCCCCAGGTCCAGGGCGCCCAGATCGTACCCCAGAGTTTCATAGATAAAGAGCGTTCCAATATCGCCAAACTTATACAGATGGTCGGCCTTAACTTCAAGGACCGCGGTAAGCTTTGGCACGGCCATAAGTTTAAAGCCCAGAATCGTCTGGTCGTTGTGGGTATCTTTTTTAATGTCGAATTCATCGATACCGCCGTTGGTTCTGCTGGAGGTCCGGAGGCTGGCGACGATTTTAAATACATCCTCCATGGTGTACCCCAGGCTGAATACATACTTAAGGTCCTCCGGGTCTATGGTGTTGTCTTTCAGATTGGCAAGGGGATGGTTGTTGCTGCCGCTGCCGTTGCTTCCCAAATAAGCCCCCAGCCCCGCATCCAGGCCGCCCAGGTGCAGCTTGGCCAGAACCCCCAGGCCTTCGCCCACGTCATCATTCAGCAGCGCGCCGCCGCTGTTCCAGGTGCCGTCGTCCACTAAGCCGCCGTTTAACGTAAGCATGTCTATCGGCTTAAACCACCCGTAGACATAGGGCAGGGAAAAAAGCTGGTTGCTGACATACTGGGATTGGAACCGGAACTTGACCCCGGCGTTAGCCGCGGCGTTGGTATAGGCCCCGTTTAGGCGGAACCGGTAGCCATACACGCCCGAATCAACGCCGAAGGCGGTAAGGTAGGGGTCCGCATCTTCTACGTCGGTATGTACTAAACCCAGGCCGCTGTTAAAATAACCGCTCCATTTTAATTCTTGGGCGGATAGTCCCGCCCCCGCAATCGCGATCGTAATACAGATTGAAATCAACAGGATCTTTTTCACAGGAAACTCCTTCGTTGGTGTATTCATGCGCCGCATGACATGCCCACCCTACCGGAGAAGATTGTGATTTTTGTAAAGGTTCTGTAAAAATTTGACTAAATAGTTTTTGGAGGGCCTGGCATGTTAAACCGGACAGCAGTGGATATTATATGTAAGGTTTTGTCAATGGCCGCACCGGCAAAAAAGCCCCTCCGCAAAGGGAGGGGCCTGGGACATCAAGCCCGCGGCAATGGGCTGTTTAGAACTGGAGCCGTATTCCGGCCTTTACTCCAAAAAGCAGGGAATGTCCATTGGACAATTCTTTGCCTAGGGTAAAAACCGGGTTGGTGTTATGGCTGCCATCGTCGACGTACATGTAGCTTAGGGAAGGGCCGGCAACTATGCTAAGGTGCGAACCCAGTTTGTACCCAACCTGGGGGCTAAAACTGACAAAATGCTGCTTTAATTCAAAGGTGGTGGTATTGTTGAGTTCGGGGTTAATAAAAAATTCCTCCGTCACCGGGATAATCGATCCGGCGCCGTAGATAAAACCAAAGGCTGCCTTGGTTTCGTCAACATCCGGATCATAGGCAATGCCCCAGGAGGTGTAGAATTTTTCAAGTCCAATTTTAAAGGTCATGTTCAGCGGCATGGTTTCGGCAAAGCTCAATTCCAAAGCGCGGTATCCCCCGTGCCGTACTATGGAAATCAGCCCCATGGGAAGGCCCTTTTCCGCGGAATCGGCATAGTTAATAAGCCCCACCTGAACGCCCCTAAGTTCCTTAGTAATGTTAGCCAATCCAACCTGGGCGCCGCTTAGTTGTCCGGCGGCGGTGTTGACCAGTCCAACCTGGGCGCCGTTCAATCCGCCCCGGATCGTATTAACCAATCCCGTTTGGGCCCCCCGGGTGTCCCCTCCGGTGGTATTTAAAAGCCCCACCTGGGCGGATCCGAATGTACCGGTATTCCAGTTGGCCAATCCAAACTGCGGCAGGTTATGATCGCCCCTGGCAATATTCACAAACCCAAACAGCGGAACCCGGAAATCTTCGGAGACCACATTGACAAACACCGAATAAATTGAGTGCTTTTTCTTAGCCCCGTCATCCCCTTCTGAATCGGCGGTAGTTTCCGCTAGTTCCGAAATTCTTGCCGGCCCCCGGTTTCCTCCCGATTCCCGGTTTCTTACCAATGATTCATCGCTGACAGGGGTAAACACCGCACCGCCCCCCTGGCCCTTATGGGGATCATCTGAAAGGCCAAAACAAGATGTCCCTTCCGCCGCGGAAAGGCAAAAAAGAATAGTTGAAAATAAAAGGGCCGCAAGTCCCTTTGATTTGCCTCGGTTAATAAACATAGTTTTCTCCTCAAAAAGACGGCCATGACCGTCTTCGTTATTCCAAGACATGGTATGAATTGTCTTTGCAGAACAGACTGATTCCAAAATCTGCACTAGTTAATCTGTATTCTAAAATCACCCGGACTGTTTGGAATTAACGATTTTTTAATTGTACTGCTAGGAGCCTGTCGCACTTCGTGGATTTTTTGCATATTCATGCAAAAAATCCCGATTATCGGGCTCCTTTGGCAGTTTGCAAGGTATAAAAATTCATTTTCGTGAATTTTTATGCAATTTATGTGCAAAGCGCAACA
>JAISLT010000065.1 GCA_031277165.1 Spirochaetaceae bacterium | reverse complement strand
GCTTACTTCGGGCGCCGACGAGGTGGTACTCATCTCCCGGAGCGGCCAGGCCCTTCGTACCGGCGAGGACCAGGTCAGGCCGATGGGCCGTGGTTCACGGGGCGTTTCGGGGATGAAGCTCGGCGGCGGCGATGAATTGACGGGCCTGCTCCGGGTCAGCCCCGCGGATGGAAACGCCCCGCCGGAACGGATGCTGATCCTTTCCGAATACGGTTACGGCAAGCGGGTCGAATTCAGCGAATTCAGTTCCCATGGCCGGGGTACCGGCGGCCAGAAGATCTATACGGTAACGGAAAAAACCGGCGAAATAATCGGCACCGTAAGCGTCCTGGACAACGAAGAAATCATGTGCATTACAAGCCAGGGCAAATCAATAAAGCTCAAGGTTTCGGGGATACGGGTGATGGGCCGTTCAGCCCAGGGCGTCCGGATACTCAGTATCGACAAGCCTGATTTTGTGATAGGCCTTGACAAGATCGTGCAGGAAGACGAGGCTGCAAATAAAGCCTCTGCCGGCGGGGAACGGGTGCCGGGTCTGCCGGGCGGGGACATTCCGGTTACCGGGGACGATGCACCGGATCTGCCGGAGGAGGATGTGCCGGTCACGGAAGAAAATGTACCGGCTCTGCCGGATGAGGATGTGCGGGGTCTGCCGGACGAAGATGTACCGGCGGCGAAGGGAGATCCGGTAAAGGAAGAACCGGATACAATTCCCGGTGAAGTAAAGTCTGACCCGGAGGATAGGCAGGGTGAGCTTTTTTAGCAGCGGGACTTTCCCGTTCCGGAAACCCCGCTGTACCGGCGGTTTCCGGTGCAAAGCGCCGCCGGCCGCGGCGGATTTTCGGATGTGAACCGGCGTGGACCACATTTTAGTGATAGGATCTACCGTGGTTGATGTGCTCCTCCATGTGCCCCGGCTGCCGCTTCGGGGCGAGGATGTTAACATCACATCCCTGGACTGCCGCCTTGGGGGCTGCGCCTATAATGTCCACAGGGCCCTTCGTGTTTTTAATATCCCCGCATGGCTTTGCTCCCCGGTGGGAACAGGGACCTACGGGCGCATGGTCCGGGAACAGTTTGAAGCGGAAGGAATAATTCCCTTTGTAAGCCTGGAAGAAGAAAACGGCTGCTGCTACTGCCTAATCGAAGAAGACGGGGAGCGGACTTTTCTGTCCCACCATGGGGCGGAGTACCGGTTTGATCGCTCTTGGATGAGCCGGGTGGATTTTTCCGCCGTGGACAGCGTTTTTATCTGCGGCATTGATGTGGAGGATCCCACGGGAAGCGAAATAGTGGAATTTGTTTTTGAATACCCCCGGTTAGATTTGTACTTTGCTCCGGGTCCCCGGATTATGGACCTTGCCAAGGACCGGATGAAAAAACTCCTTAACCGCCGGCCATTTCTTCATTTAAACGAAACCGAGGCCCTTTCTTTTTCCGGGACAGATACCGTCCCCGGCGCCGCAGAATTTTTTGCAGCCCGTACCGGGAATTCCCTGGTTATAACCCTGGGGGAACGGGGCTGCTATTACAGGGCCGCCGGACAAGGGGGGACCGGTTGTTCCCAGGGCTATGTGCCGGGGTGCTTCGCCGGGACCATCCGGAATACCCTTGGGGCCGGGGATGCCCATTGCGGGGCCCTTATCGCGGCCCTTAAGCTGGGGAAGAACCTAAGGGATGCCTGCGAAATTGCCAATAAGGCAGGGGCCGCGGCGGTAAGCGGGTTTTCCGGCGAATTTACGGCGCCTTCCTGCAGCAGTGCCGCAGGGTGAATGTATGGGTCCGCGCAAAACCACCGGGTGTACCGGCAGGCCCAGGGGCGGTTCCTTAGGGAATAATTTGAAGCTTTCCCAAAACCTTAGTTGGTGGAAAAGCAACTTTAGATGTTTACAGAATTAATTCCTCCGCCCCCACGTTTCGGATCCGCAGCGCCGTCACCGAATGGGGGCCGAAGATTCCATCCATAAGTTTTCTATAGGATTCCATGGCGGTAACGGGAATATACGCCTGGATGGTACCGGCGAAACCGCCCCCGTGGACCCGGCAGGCGCCGGGGACGGAGGTTTCCGCCTTAAGAAAATCCCGGGTAAAGGCCAGGGCCACGGCAATACCCTGCTCTTTTACATTTTTAGGGGAATATACATTCTGCAGGAATTCCCAGGAAGAATCCCCCGACTCATTTACCAGTTTTAAATAGGCCGCCATAAGCGCCTGCTTTGATGCGGGGCTTTGGGCCGATTTAAGTTTTTCCAGGGTACTGTGCATGTCCAGGGCCCGTTGGTTTTCGTCAAAGAAGTGAAGCGCCCGCAGCAGCGCCCGATCCCCAAACTGCGCCCGTATATCCGCGGCCCTGGCTTCCACCGCCTCTTCGTCACATTCCCGAAGCGCCCCCTTGCCAAAGTACGAAGCCACCGCCCCCATTTCTCCGGTTATGGCGGCATAGTCCGCCGTTAGATCGGCATGGCTGCCCCGGGTATTTACCACACAAAGAACATAACCGGCGGAATCCAGGTCCACATCCACCTGTTTAACCATGGGATTTAACGGATCGGCAAAGTCGATGGCCACCGCCCCCCCATAGGCACAGGCGGTTTGGTCCATAAGGCCACAGGGTTTTCCAAAATAGATATTTTCCGCCCTTTGGCCTATTTGGGCGATCTCCAGAGCGCTGCAACGGTTCCGGTTGTACAGATTGTCGATGACACGGCCAAAAAGGACCTCCACCGCCGCAGAAGAAGAAAGCCCCGAACCGGGCAGGACCGTAGAATCGGCGTTAATCGTAAAACCCTTTACTGCCGCTCCCTGGGCAAAAAATTCAGCGGCAATACCCCGGATAAGGGCTTCGGTGGTTCCCCGTTCGTTTTCCCTGGGCCTTAGGTCCTGGACACCGCCGGGGCCGGTAAGATCCACCACCACATCGGGATACCCCGAAGACCGGAAAAATATTCGGCCGTCGGAACGGGGGGCAGCCACCGCCGCTTGATCGAGTTGTATGGATGCGGCCACCACCCTGCCCCGGTTATGATCGGTGTGGTTGCCCCCAAGTTCGGTCCGCCCCGCCGCGGTAAAAAGCCGCAGGTCCCCGGTAGTTTCGGGAAAAGTCCCCACAGGAAAGGCGTCTTCGGAAAGCAGCCCCTCGATAAGCCTGTGGTACCGTTTTTTCCCATCTTCGGCGCCCCCGGTTCCATAGAGTTTTTCGAATACGATCTTGGAGGAGGGCCCCCCAAGTTCTTGCAGTAGTTCTTTGCCGGTCATAGTAACAGTATACCCGCTGCTCTGGGGCTTCGCAACCGAAAAGGGCGATCTTTGTACTTAGAAACCCCCGGCGTTTTCCGGAAATCCATGATACACCCAAGCATGGCGCGATCGTGTCATACGCAGAGAAGGGCAGGGGCTCCGTTACCCAAGACCCACATCCAGGGACATCATCAGTGCAAAGCCCAGGATGATGCCGGCCGTGGCAATATGGTCATTCCCTTCCCGGTATGCTTCGGGGATAAGTTCTTCGGCCACCACAAAGATCATCGCCCCCGCAGCAAAGGACAGGGCATAGGGGAGTATGGCCTGCATGGACAGAACCAGGGCAGCCCCCAGGATCCCCGCCAGGGGTTCTACGAGCCCCGAAGCCTGGCCTATCCAGAAACTTTTAAACCGGCCCATGCCTTCCCGGCGGAGGGGTATGGAAACCGCGGCTCCCTCGGGAAAATTCTGAAGCCCTATGCCCATGGTTAGGGAAAGGGCCCCGGCAAGGCTTGCTCCGGGCAAAAGGGCGGATGCGCCAAAGCCCACGCCCACGGCAAGGCCCTCGGGTATGTTATGCAGGGTAATAGCTAATACCAGCAGGATCGAGTGACCCCAGGATGTTTTTATCCCCTCGTTCTCCGGGGCTCCCACATGGTGGTGGGGCAGGAACCGGTCCGCCAGCCGGAGAAAAGCACCCCCCAGGACAAAACCCACCGATGCGGCGGCCCAGGACGGAAGGCCGCCGTTTTGACGGGCCGCGTCTGCCATTTCAATCGCCGGCGCCAGAAGGGAGAAAAAACTGGCGGCGATCATTACTCCGGCGGCAAAACCAAGCATACCGTCAAGGACCCTGCGGTTAATGTTTTTAAAAAAGAAAACCGTCGCCGCCCCCAGGGCCGTAAGGGCCCAGGTAAAAAGAGTCGCCATAAGGGCCTGTAGTACCACAGGTTGATTAGCAAACCATTTCATACTGTAATTGTACACAAAAAACCAGCTTGCACAAGGTTTGGACAGGAACCGCCTGCCCAGGGCAATGCAAGCTTGGGCGGACAAAGTGAAGAACCACGGCAGGGTTCGGGCATGTATGAATCAGTCCCCCCAATTAACAAGGCTGTATCCATTCATCTCTAAATACGTTTCTGTTACTTCATATAAAACGGGGGCAAAATTAACGGTGATTTTTTCTGTTTTAATGACCCTGTTGTTAATTCTTGTTTCCCGATAAAGCTCATTATACCTAAAGTATTGACCGCCCCGTTTAATAAAAAAATGATTTTTTTCGATGACATGATATTTTTCTTGAATTGGATGCGGCGATACAATCTGTCCTTTTAAATGTTTTTCGGTAATCCATATTTTTAACTGCAATGGACAGGGAGATTTATTTCTAAACTGCAGATCGATAAAGTTATATAACACCGTTGCTCCCCCGCCAAAAGGCAGGACCCTCCCGGAATCGGGGAAAACATCCATAGAATGGTGGGATCGTTCTACTGTCTCCACCGGTGCATGCAGTGAAAGCCAATAAAGAAAATTCGACAATTGACACAATCCGCCTCCAATGCCCTTTACCACAGTACCATTTGACAAAAGCATCCCATCGACATACCCATCTTTATATTTGGGCTGCCCAAGGACCTTCCAAAAAGAAAATATATTACCTTGATTTATGATAATGCCGTTTAATCTTTTTACGGCCTGCCTTAAATTTATTATTTTCTTTTCCTGCAGATCCGGATCGCTGTCCCCAAGGCGGCGGCGCAATACCGATTGATGCCTTGCAACAACATGTTCAAAATAAGTATTCTTCTTTTTATATCTAAGTTTAAAATTAACCGCATTTTGTATATTTCTGATTAGACGGCGCAGAAAAATAATAGGCCCCTTAAGAAGGGGGAATCTTCGGGAAAGGGCAACCCGGTTTTTGCTTTCATAATCGTATATCCGTTTTGCAATTTCATCTTCAAATTGATTCATGGGTACTTAAAAATAATATCCCCACAATACTTTGTCAAGAATTCAGCGGAGCGGGCGCACATAAAAAACGGTGATATGAAAAAAAATGAAAGCGATGGATAAAACGATGAAACATAGAATAGATTAGAAGATGGTCCGCAGACAGTTTCCGCCCGGCCTGCGGCGCTGTCCCCGGCAATCTCGCCGATACCCGCCGGGGAGCGGGCTTCGGCGGTGATCAGTGCGACGACGCATCTCACGGACATGATCAACGGGACGCTTTCAGCGCCGGAGGGGTCCAAGCCGTTACAGTTTAATCTCAACACGATCAAGGGGTTGGAAGGGGCGGACCCGCCGGCGGGGGTGGCGGGGCTTGAGGGGGGAGTACAGCGGGGCAGCGAGCTTTCGGTTTAGGGTGGAGGTACCGGCGGGCCGCGGGGGCATGACGCCGCGGGTCACGGTGGGGTACCGGAGCGACGGGGGGAACGAGCTCTACCGGAGCGAGGAGGAGCACGACGACATTGAGTGGAACATCCGGATCGGGTACGAGGGGATCCGGTATTTTGAAAAGCTGGACCGGGGGGATGCGTTTTTCTTTGATTCGAAGACGATCAGCGAGGGGACCTATAATAGTTTACCGGCGGCGGTACAGGAAGTCTAT
>JAISLT010000093.1 GCA_031277165.1 Spirochaetaceae bacterium | reverse complement strand
TCTTTCTTCTAATTGCCAGCCCAACGGGCTGATTAAACCAGACGGTATAATAAACTTCCTATCGAACGAGCCTCCGTTCGAACAAAGGCAAAGCTTAAGATACCGCAGAGCTCTGCTCTGCGGAGGCTTCATTTGGCAATTCGTAACGCTTCAAACAAGTGGACAATGCCGATAAAGCAGTGGAGAATGGCGTTAAACCAGGTGAGCCCTTTTGTTCGGAAACGAGCGGGTTCCGCTCTTACAGCGAAATGCTATTTACACAAAAAATCTGACAGGCCCGGACCGTTAAATTCCAACCGTGACGATCTGCTCCGCGACGCGGAAGTACCGGTACATCATGGGCGCCTGCGAGCAGACTGTCAACCGCCCGGTCCATAGTCAGTTTCTGTCCCACCAGATCCGTACGCTCTTTCAGGGCAGGGCGGCCGTTCTGACCCGCCGTGCCTCGAGTCTGTTCTCAACGGGCTGTTCCAACAGCCGTTGGAAGGGGGTTTTCCCTGGTCATAGATTCTCTTTTTCTTTGCCCCGACCCGTGCGCATCTGATTTGTTTCATACAGGGGTAATACAGATTGAGCAGGGGATTGTACGCGTCATAGACAGCTTGCAGGGCGGCTGCTCCCGCCGTTTCCTGGTAGCAGAAATACCCGACAATCTTGCGGACGGCGGCGTAATTTTTCTGTTCGACAGAGCAATTGTCATTTTTGTGAGTAGGGCGGCCCCGGGAGAAGGGCACTCCATGGCGCTGGCACCGGAGGTCCACGGGCCTATTGATAAATTCGCTGCCGGTGTCGGAATGGATACCCTTCAGTCCCATGGGAAGCGTGGCGACAGCCTGTCCAGGGCCCGGACGACCCAGACTGAGGCTTTGTTCATCAGGGTGAAATGGACGGTCCAGCCGGTTTTCACGCCGGTTATGGTGAGGGTGGAACACCGGAAACGAAGTTTCCGCATTCCCCCGAAGGATTGCCGCCGTCATGCCGGACGGGATCAATCTGGAAGTAGCCGGAGGGCATGCGGGCGTATTCGAACCAGGTAAGGATAGGGATGGAGCGGTGGAGGAGGCGGACGGGCTTGGTACCCGAGGTTTCGCGGATGTTCATTCGCTGTCTGGGCTTTCGCAGGAACCGGTCGATGGTGCGGGGGCTGATTTTTTTGAGCTTGCCGGCGACCGTATCGGACATGCGGTATTTTTCCCTGACCCTGATGGGGTCAAGGTTCAGCCTGAGGAATGGTGCGAACAGTTTTCCGCAGGGCCAGTTGAAGTTTTTCCACAGTACTTCGAGCATATCGGCGGCCGGGGCATCATAGTACGGCTGATAGACCTGTTTTTTCCGGCCTTCCGGCAGCGGGGAGCGAACTCCGCCGCTATCTTTTTTTTCTCTGCCATGGTAAACCCCATTTGTTCCTCCAGATTCGATCTGGAGAGAGTGTGCCCCCATGGTTAGATTGTTACATGGTGCAAACGTCCCGCTATGGTTAGATTTAACCTGGCGCAATTCGGGCGCTTGCGGGAAATTATCCCCTCTGGTACTATAAGATCATGTTGGATTATCGCTTTATCGTTGACAACATTGATGCGGTTAAAAAAAACATTGAAAACCGCTTTATGAAAGCCGATGCCGATGCGGTCTGTGATCTTTTTAAAAAAAGGACCGAACTTGCCACGGCCCTGCAGAACCTGCAGCAAAGGCGGAATGTCAACGCCGCCGCCATGAAGGGAAAACTGGAAGCGGATGCCCGGCAGGAACTTGTTGACGAAGGAAAAAAACTTAAGGATCAAATCGCCGCCGCCGAAGCGGATCTTTCCGGAATCGAGGCAGAGCTGGAGGTCCAGGCCCGGCGCATCCCCAATATGGCCCACCCGGAAGCTCCCATCGGCAGGGAAGACAAGGATAATCTGGAGCTAAAACGGGTGGGGGAGCCGGCGGAATTTGACTTTGAACCCCGGGATCATGTGCAGCTTGGGCAGGAACTTGACATTATCGACTTTGATTCGGCCACCAAGGTTTCGGGGACAAAATTTTACTATTTGAAAAACCAGGGAGTTTTTCTTGAACTGGGCCTTATCCGGTATGCCCTGGACATACTTGCAAAAAAGGGATTTACCCCGTTTATTACCCCCGACATTGCCCGGACGGAGATTCTGGAAGGCATAGGCTTTAATCCCCGGGGGGCCGAATCCAATGTCTATACCCTGGAGGGGGAGGACGCCTGCCTTGTGGGGACCGCGGAAATTACCCTGGGGGGCTACCATGCCGGTACGGTGATCCCCAAAGAAAAGCTGCCCCTGCGCATGGCGGGGCTTTCCCACTGTTTCCGCCGGGAGGCGGGAGCCGCGGGCCAGTTCAGCAAGGGTCTTTACCGGGTGCATCAGTTTACCAAGCTGGAGATGTTTGTGTACTGTCTGCCGGAAGAATCGGATCGTTTCCACGGGGAACTTCGGGCCGTCGAGGAAGAAATTTTTTCCGGCCTGGGCATTCCCTTTAGGGTGGTGGACACATGTACCGGCGACCTGGGCGCCCCGGCGTACCGCAAGTGGGACCTGGAGGCGTGGATGCCCGGCCGCAATGGCGGCGAATGGGGGGAGGTAACCTCCACCAGCAATTGCACCGATTACCAGGCCCGCCGGCTTAATATACGTTACAGGGATGATGACGGCGGGGGAAAATCCCGTAACAAATTTGTCCACATGCTTAACGGAACGGCGATTGCCCTGTCGAGGGCGATCATCGCCATACTTGAGAATTTTCAGCAGGCCGGCGGATCGGTAAAACTGCCGCCGGCCCTGGTCCCGTACTGCGGGTTCGAGGTCATCGAGCCCGGATCCGCCGCCGGGCCGGTGTAGGGCCGGCAAAACCGCAGCTCAGGATTGGCTGTTCCAAAACTTCGGTTTTTGGAGAAGCTTCCTTAGAGTTAACGGAAAAACCGGGTTTTGGACAAACCCGCTTGACTGGGAATGTATGCTGTTCCGGAACATTTTCCAATGGGGGAAGGTATGAAAAAAAAGAACATCGCCGGTTTTGTATGCGGCGCCCTTGTTTCTGCGGCGCTTCTTGTGCTGGGGACCTGCGAAACCGTATCCGGTCTGGTAAGCGAACCCGGAGTATCATTTAACTCGGTGTCCCTTCGGGGTTTACGTTTTTCCGGCGCCGATATGCTGGCAAAGATAAACGTACAAAACGATAATTCCTTTGCTATTCCCTTTCCGGAAGTGGACTGGGAGCTCTTTGTTTCCGGCAATGCCTTTCTTTCGGGTACGGTAAAGAACAGCAGGAAGATCGCCCCCCGCAGTACCACGGTGGTGGAAATCCCCTTTAGCGTACCCTACGAGGGGCTTTACAAAACCATGTCCAATTTGATAAACGCCGGCGAAGCCCCCTATACGGTGAAGGTTGGGGTGCGGTTTCCCATTCCTGTGGTGGAAAATAAAACCTTCCGTGCGGAATTTGGCGGAACCATTCCCCTGTTAAAAATCCCCTCCCTTTCTTTTGACCGGATACGATTTAACAGCCTTTCCCCTTCCAAGGTAGAGTTTGTCCTTACCTGGTCTGTGGAAAACAAAAATTCCTTTCCCATCCGCCTTGACAGTCTGGGCTATGATTTTGCCGTCAATGGTTCATCCTGGACAAAGGGCCAAGTCCCGGAGGGCCTGAACCTTGCTCCCGGGAAAACCACCCAGGTGCCGGTGACGGTGTCCCTCAGCGCCCTCTCCCTGATCCGCGATATAGCGGCCCTTGCCGGCAGCGGAAAAACCGCCGCCTTTACCTGCACGGGAGAAGCGTCCCTGCGTCCCCTGTTTGAGGGGCTTGAAGCTTTTTCTATTCCGTTTAATTTTGCCGGGAACACCAATTTTCGGAATTAGGAAAAGGACTGCGGACCGGTAAAATGAGCCTCCCCGGAAGCAGAGCTCCGGGGAGGGACCCCACGAAGGGAATCAAAGTGGAAAACGGGAATTTGCCCTTTGCTTTGCACTGTCAACAAGTTAAACAAATACGACACAAAAAAGGTCCACTGATTACACAAATTACACGGATTTTTGTAGAAGAAATCCCTTCTGAATCTGTGAAAATCCGTATCTGTGGACATACATTCTTAACCTGTTGACATTGCCTTGCAAACCGCAAAAGGACGCCGGATTATCGGGATTTTTTGCATGGATATGCAAAAAATCCACAAGTACAACAGGCTGTTAGGAAAAGATAAAACTAACCAGGCAGGCTATTACCACCGCCGCGGGAATGGTGATAAGCCGGGAAAACAGTACCGCCGGAACTCCCGCATTGATCGTGACCGGCTCCATTTCTCCCATGGCCATGCCCGCCGGGGGAATAAACTCGCCCCCCACCTGGGAATCAATGCCCAGGAGCGCCGGCAGGGCTATGATGGGCTTAATCTGACCGGCGGCAATTTGTTCCCCCACCAGCACCCCCAGAAGCTGGACAATAAACAGGCCGGGGCCTATCAGGGGCGAAACAAGGGGGAGGGCGCTGATAAGCCCCATCATCAAGAACCCCCCGGGGGTATTCTCGGCGATGATCTTCCCCAGTCCGGTAATGGTAAGGGCCCCGGCGATAAGCGCCACAAAGATCACCGGGGGCAGCACATGCCGGAGGAGCCTGTAAGCGGTATCCGCCGGGTCCCCGGCAAACACCGGCGGCGTCTCCGGCAATTTTTGCCCTTCCTCTCTGAACAGCACAATTTCTTCCACCGCCGGCGCTTCCTCGCTGAACGGAACGGGCCCCACCGCCGGTGTTTTCCCGCTGAACGGAACGGACCCCACCGGCGGCGCTTCTCCGCTGAACAGGGCGGGCCCCACCGCCGGTGTTTTCCCGCTGAACAGGAAGCTGTCTCCCACCGGCGGGGCTTCCCCGCTGAACGGAACGGACCCCGCCGGCGCTTCCCCGCTGAACGGAACGGGCCCCACCGCCGGCGCTTCCCCGCTGAACAGGAAGCTGTCTCCCACCGGCGGCGCTTCCCCGCTGAACGGAACGGGCCCCACCGGCGGCGCTTCCCCGTTGAACGGAACGGGCCCCACCGGCGGTGTTTCCCCGTTGAACGGAACGGGCCCCACCGGCGGGGCTTCCCCGTTGAACGGGACGGTTTTTGTTCGTATTCCCGGAGTCTTCAGGTACCGTTCCACCGCTTCCACGGCCTGGATCAGGGCGCCTTTTTTTCCGCCGGGCTGATCCGGTTTATAGGGGATCCATCGGCGGCGCCAGGGCAGATCCGCCATATCCTGCTTACGGCCGGCGGTACGGAGGCCTTCCATGGAAAGGTCCCGATACTCCGGTAGTTCCCGGAACCGGGCAAAAATTGTACGGCCCCGCATGCTTTGAACGGTTATGGTCCTGTCTTCCCGGGGATTGTACACCACCACAAGTATTTCCCCGGGCTTAATAAGACCCCGCCTTTGACCTATGCCTAAAACCCCCCGTCCCAGCCATTCTCTAATTATTTTCTGGTACTGTCTGACCTGCAGAAGATAGGCCATAAACATCTGGAACGCCAGGAGAGAAAAAATAATCAAAAAAACAAGGTCCCGCTGTCCGATATGGAGCCTCCTATACTTTCTAGGTGTATTTTCTAGGAGTTTGTTGCGCTTTGCGCATAACACCCTTAAAAATCGCCTGGCCGGCGATTTTTTACCTTGCAAACTCCGAAAACAGCCCGGTAATCGTGGTTTTTATGGCTTTTTCCAACGAAAAAGCCATAAAACCTACAAGTGCGACAGGCTCCTAGGGTGCCGGGTATGAAGTGTACCCCCTTCTCTTATTTTGGGAAAGATACCGCCCGGGGCCCCTTTAAAAAGTTTAGTTTTTTGTGTATCATAGTAGTAATGAACAAAGTTCCTAAGGGTTTTCAGGTTGATCAGAAGGTGGTATACCCCAGCCAAGGGGTGGGGACCATCCAGTCAATAGAAAAGAAAACGTTCAAGGACGAAAAGGTTCTATATTACCGGATCTACTTGGAAGTATCGGATATGACTATCATGGTCCCGGTGGACAAAGCGGGGGCCCTGGGAATCCGGGCCATCGTTCCTAAGGACGAAGCCCTGCGGGCTTTGGAACTTATCGGGGAGGACTATGAGCCCATACCGTCGGACTGGAAACTCCGGTACCAGATGAACCTGGATCTGCTTAAAAAGGGAACCGTTTCCGACATTGCAGCCATAGTCCGTTCCTTGTATCACCGGAGTAAGGTCAAAGAACTTCCTATTTTGGAACGGAAACTCTACGATTCCGCCCTAAAACTGCTGGAGGACGAGGTTTCCTTCTCCTTAAAAAAAACCCGGGAAGAAGTGGAAGAACTTATTTTTAACCGTCTGGAGTCAAAATAATCTTTTATTATGAACAGTTCTATTGCCGCCATAATCACCGCTGCGGGCTCGTCGAGCCGTATCGGCGTAAAAAAAGAATACCGTCTGGTGGGGGATAAGACCGACATGGAGGGCCGCCCCCTGACGGTCCTGGGCAAGGCAGCCCTGGCCTTTGCGGCCTGTTCCCGGATTAGTACGGTGGTGATCACCGTCCCCAACGATCCTAACCTGGGGGAATTTGCCGCCCGGGACAGCCTGCCGGCCCGGCTTTTAAAGTCCCGGGGAAAGCCCCACTTCTTCTTTGTCCCCGGCGGGCCAACCCGGCGGGCATCGGTTCACCATGCCCTTTCCATGCTGGAGGGGTACCACCCCGGTTATGTGCTTATCCATGACGGCGCCCGGCCCTGGATTGAACCGGCCCTGATCGACCGGGTGATCGACGCCATGCTTAAACACCGGGCGGCGATTCCCCTGCTTCCCCTTACGGACACTCCCAAAGAAATTGACGAGGCAGGGATTGTCAAGCGCCACCTCCGCCGGATGCTGGTGGGAAACGCCCAAACTCCCCAGGGCTTTTCTTTTCCCGAGATCCTGCGGGCCCACAAAAGGGCCGCCGAACGGGAGCAGGCCGAAGGCTGGGTCTACACCGACGATGCCGAAGTATGGGGCGAATTTGTGGGGGATGTGTTTGTGGTTCCCGGTTCCCCGCTGAACAAAAAAATCACCTTTCCGGAGGATCTGGAAATGCTGGTTAGGGGCGACACCAATGAAACTGCGAATCGGCATCGGCCATGATCTTCACCCCCTGGCGGAGGGCCGGCCCTTTCTGCTGGCCGGGGTCCGGCTTCCCTTTGCAAAGGGGGAACTGGGCCATTCCGACGGAGACGTGCTGGCCCACGCGGTGGCGGACGCCCTTCTGGGAGCGGCGGCCCTGGGCGACATTGGGGAGCTTTTTCCCCCGGCGGATCCGGCCTGGAAAGATGCGGATTCGATGGATCTCCTGCGGAATGTCTGGGAACGGGTGCGGTCCGGGGGCTGGGATCTGGTGAACCTGGACTGTGTGGTCATCTGCGAGGGACCAAAAATTCTTCCCCACCGGGAGGAAATTCGCCGGGCCCTGGCCGCGGCGCTGGATGTAGAAACCGGCGCGGTATTTGTTAAGGGTAAGACCGCCGAAGCCCTGGGTCCTCTGGGGGAGGGGCTGGCGGTAGGGGCGGATGCGGTATGCCTGCTGGAAAAGATATAGGGGCCTCCGGGAAAACCGGCCCGGCGAAACAAAACCCCGATTGGGAAGGGATTGTGGGGTCCCTAAAAAAATGGCGGCGGGATCTGCAAAAGGGGGAAACCGCCGCCCCTTCGGTAAGCACCGTGGCGGAACGGTACAAAAAAGATCCCTGGGCGGTGCTGGTCTCTACCATATTAAGCCTTCGTACCAAGGACGAGGTAACCCTGCGGACATCCCGGGCCTTACTGGCTAAAGCCCCGGACCCTGGGGCAATGCTGGCCCTGGACGAAGATGCCATCGCCGCCCTGGCCTATCCCGCAGGGTTCTACCGGACCAAGGCGGCAAACCTAAAAAAAATCGCCGCCATAGTTCTGGAAAAATACCAGGGAAGGGTGCCTTCGGATCTGGAGGCCCTGCTGGAACTGCCCGGGGTGGGCAGAAAAACCGCAAATCTGGTGATCACCGAAGCATACAACAAGGATGGAATCTGCGTGGATGTCCATGTCCACCGTATTTCCAACAGAACCGGCTGGCTTAGTTCCCGTACCCCGGAAGAAACCGAGATGATCCTGCGAAGGATCCTGCCCCGGAAATACTGGAAAAGCATTAACCCCCTGCTGGTGCTCTACGGACAAAATTTATGCCGTCCGGTAAGCCCCTTCTGCTCGCGGTGTATAATTACAAGACACTGCGGGCGAATTTCGGTTGACACCTCAAGATAATTCTGTTAAAGTATCCTATTATCAAAGTGATATTTATTCTAAGGAACACTAAAGGAGCACTAATTGATGAAACGGTTAATTTTGACAGCCGGGGCTTGTCTTTTCATCTTTACCGGATGCAGTAAGATCCAGGAAGCTTTGGGCTTTAGCACCGAGACCGGCGAAGAAAACAGCAGAGAAGAGAACGCCGTTAAACTGAGCAAGGAAACCACGTATTATAACGATTACCTGGGCATATCCTTTTCAGTTCCCAAGGGCTGGTGGCTCTATGATACGAACACGGATAATATCAGCGAATCCAAGGGGGATGTTGTATCCGACACCACCATGGCGGTAAACTACGGCGATTTTGGATCATACAATTTCCGGTATGTGGGGCTTCTTTCGTTCGGCAGCCTAAAGCAATCCACCATCGACAACCATCTTGGGTTTGAAATCAGCGCCGAATACCTGGAAGGGAGCGACAATTCTTTAGCTTCGTTTATGGAGTACTTTGAGGCATACATGCTGGAGCCCGGCGACCAGGTGGAGTATGAACTTGCCGGTTCCGAAAAAATAACCATCAAGGGCAAGCCCTTTGAACTGCGGGATTACCTGGTGGACCGGGAAGGAGATGACGATTATAAAATAATTACCCTTACGTGCCCGGTAAAGGAAGGGTATTTCCTTAATCTGTACATTGACTACTGGCCCGAGAATGTCAAGGCTAAGCAGATAATTATCGACACCCTTAACGAGAGTCTGGATTTCTATTAATCCCGCCGGCTTTTGAGCAGACGGATTTCATCCGCTGTATTTTAATCAGACGGATTTTAACCGGTTTGTTCTTCCACCGGATTAGGATCCGCCGGATCCTGATCCGGTGAATCTTGATTCGGTGGATCTTTCCGCCGTTCCCAGTGGGGCAGGGTTTCATCCTGTCCCGTTTCATTTTGGTCCGCTTCCCCTTCTTCCAGGGCCCGTTCTTCCCTTTGGGCTTCCGCATCCCTGGCCTGCTTTTCGTCCCGGGCAAGTTTACGGTTGTACATAAAAAGGCCCAGGGCAACAATGACAATCCCGTCCAGAAAATATCTTTCCAGCTTAGGGTCTAACCCAAGGCCGGTAAAATGCCTAACCAGGCTGTACACAATAAGCAGGGCCCCCAAAGAGGCGGTGATGATTAGAAGATGTTTACGGGTTATTTTCATGTTAATCCTTTAATCCATATTCAATGATCAATTCAACTTCCGAACGGGAAATATTCAAATTCCTGGCTATTTCTTCCGTGCCCCAGCCCTGGCGGCGCAGCCGGATCACATTGTCCCGGACCGCAATGGCCGGAGCGCCCTTGCCGGACCCGGACTTTTTAGTTTCTTCTTTTAACACCGCCTCAAGGAGCTTTAACTCTTCCTGGGCTTCTTTGTTTAGTTCTTCAAACCGTGTCTCCGCCCTGGCAAGCCATTCCCGGGCGGTCTGCATTTTTTCTATCCGTTCTTCAATTATTGTAAGGCCGGTGTCAAGGATCCCCAGCTTTTCCGCCGTGGCCTGGGCCTTATCATGGGCCGCGGCCAGCTCTTCGATCCCCGGCCTAAACGAATCAAGCTCCGCTTCGGCCTTGTCAATATTTTCCCGGCATTTTCTAATGGCCGCTTCGGTTTCCTCGAGGATTTGAAAATTCCGTTCGATGCTATTGTGGGTTTCTTCCAGGATCTGATTTTTCTTTTCTATCCGCTGGTATTTATCGTCCGCCACGGCGATGGCGTCTTCAAGTTTCCGCAGTGATACCTGGATACCCTGGAGGGTATCGTCCGCATTGTATACTTCCTTAAGTTTTTCCTCCACCCGCTGGGAGGTTTGGATAAGCCGGGTAAAATCCCGTTCCATAATATCCAGATGGTTCTTCTCCGTAAGGAACCGGGTCATTTTAGCGTTCACCTCGTCCTCTAAGCGCCGGATCTTAATAAATTCCGTCTCCAGCTGGGCCGCCTCCACCCGGCGTTCTTCAACCCCCGCCAGATCCCCCTTAAGGGCTTCTATGCTCCGTTCCAGGCTTGTCTTAAGTTCGTCGGTCCTTTCAAAGAGCCGGGACTGGGAATTAAATTCCTTAAGTTCCCGGCGTATCTCTTCGGCGTTGGTTGAAAGCTGGGAAATACGCCCTTCAATTTGATCCATGTTGTTCTGGATCTGTTCTTCAAAGGCGCCGGTATTCTGTTTAAGCCGATCAAGTTCCGCCGCTATCCGTTCGCCCTGTTTGCCCAGGTGGCCGTTCAATTCTTCTTTTAAAGAAACTTCAATGCGGCGCCGGTCCGCTTCCGCCGCCTCTTCCAGGGAAGACAGTTTTTCTTCCAGGGCCGAATACCACCGGTCCAGGCGGCCGTCAATCTCCGTGCCGCGCCGGTCCAGCCCGGCGGTAAAGTCGTCTTCAAAAACCCGCAGTTTTTCGGAAACGTTTTCGTAGGCCCGTTCTTTAAGGGCGGTAATTTCATTTTCCAGGGCGGTAATTTCGGCCCGCAGGGCCCCGGCGGTTTCGGTCAGGGCGGCGCCGGCCCGCTCCCGTTCCTGCTTTTGCCCTTCTTCAAAGACGGCAAAATCCCGCAGGACCCGGGCCTGGGCTTCTTCCATAATAAGCCGCAGCTGTTCGTCAAGTTTCTGGGCGTCGTCCGCCAAAGATTCCAGGCGTTCCTGCTGCCGGCCCTGATCTTCCCGGTACGCCGCCAGCCGCTGATCCACCTCTTTTAAAATGTTCTCTTCTGCCTCCCCGGTCCTGCGGGCCAAGGTTTCTCCCAGGACGGCGATCCTCTCTTCTGTGGCGGCGGCGGCGGCTTCCCATTGTTTGCGCTGGGAAAAGGCCAGGGCATCCATGGCCTCCAGGTCCCGCTGCCAGGCAAGCCGGTATTCCTTTTGTTTTTCCTCCAGGTCTTCATGGTCCCGCTGCCAGGCAAGCTGGTATTCCCTTTGCTTTTTCTCCAACTCCGCATGGTCCCGCTGCCAGGCAAGCTGGTATTCCCTTTGCTTTTCTTCCAGTTCCGCATGATCCCGCTGCCATTCTTCTTTGTAGGATTTTACGATCCCCTGAATTTCCTCGACCCTGCCCTTGGCATTTTTGTGGTATTCCCGGAATTTCTCTTCCACCGTGTCCTGAAAACGGTTGATCCGGGCCAGGGCCTCTTCCCGTAATTTGATCAGGGCCTCTTCTTCCAGTTTATCCGACCGGCCCTCTGCCCGTTTTAGGGCGTCTTCAAAGGTCCTGTTAAGGGTCTCCACATTCTGTTCCAGCCGGAGCTTCCATTCCGCATCCGCCCGGTCCACCGCCGTCCGGTACTCGTCCACCCGCCGGTCCACCGCCGCGGCGGTTTCCGCCAGGGTCCGGTTAAGTGCCTCGGCCTCTTGCTGCAGCCGGACTTTCCATTCTGCACCGGCCTGTTCCATCGCCAGCCGCTGTTCCTCCGCCTGCCGGTCCACCGCCGCCCGGTACTCGTCCACCCGCCGGTCCACCGCCGCCCGGTAGTCTTCCACCTTCAGTTCCAATGTCCCCAGGTGTTCTTCCACCCGCCGCTTTATCGCCTCCGCCGCTTCGGTTAGGGTCTGGTTAAGCGTTTCCGTCTCCCGCTGCAGCCGGATTTTTCGTTCCTCCTCCGCCTGTTCCATCGCCAGCCGCTGTTCCTCCGCCTGCCGGTCCGCCGCCGCCCGGTATTTTTCCATCCGCCGTTCCGCATTTTCCGCCGCTTCGGCAAAGACCCGGTTGATTGTTTCCACATTCTGCTGCAATTGAACCCGCTGTTCCCCGTCTATCCGATCCATCGCCGCCCGGTGTTCCTCCACCCGCCGTTCCACCGTCTCCGCGGTTTCCTTAAGGGTTCTGTTAATGGTTTCTGTCTCCCGCTGAAACTGAACCCGCCGTTCTTCATCGGCCTGTTCCATCACCCTCCGGTGTTCTTCCACCTGCCGTTCCACCGACTCCGCGGTCTCCCTAAGGTCTTCGATATTTCCCTGAACCTGGGCCAGGAGGGTCTGGGCCGTCTTCTCCAGGGAGGCGGTGTTTTCCCGTTCAAACTGCAGTTCCATCTTGCCTATATCTTTTTCCAGATTCCCCGCCTGTTTTGTTATTTCGCCTATCTTCTTTGCCGTCTGGTCCACAAAGACCGATTCTTCCCGCAGGCGGTTCATGTTTTCTTCTACCCGGGCGGTCATTCGTATCAGGTCTTCCATGGACTTGTCATATGCGCTAATCCGTTCCCCAATTCGGGCAACCTCTTCTATCCGTTTAAGCAGGGCCCCGGTCTGGCCCTCGATTTCTTCATTAGTCTGGGTAAGACGGTTAAGGAGTTCCTTGGCAGAACTCCGCTGTACCTCCAGATCTACCCCGTAGTCTTTAACCGCCTGGGCCTTTTCTTCGGCAAAGCCGGTAATTTCTTCTTTAAGCCGTCTGCCGTAATCCCGGGCAAGATTAATCGACCGGGTTTCCCTGTCCATGTACCGCAGTATAAATATGACAAGAAGAGAAATTCCCAGGATTATAACATTTCCAATGGTAAAGACAGTCATTTTGCCCAGCCTAACACATATTTTTGTAATTGGCGATAGTCTTTAAAAACAAAATCCGCCCCGCCGGTACCGGAACAGCGGCCGGTACTAAGGGGGCTTCGGCGGATCAGGGCGGCGCGCATCCCCGCGGCCCGGGCCCCCTCTATGTCGTACCGGGGGCTGTTTCCGACATAAAGGATTTCTGTGGGGCTCAGGGAAAGGGATTGGGCCAGGGCTGCGAAGGGAATACCGTCCGGTTTAAGCCGGCCCGTTTCTTCCGTGGAAAGGACCGCATCAAAAAAGCCCTCCAGTCCCAGGAGGACAAGCTTGCGGACCGGGGGAAAATCGGAGAGGAGCCCCAGTTTAAGGCCCGCCCGGCGGAGGGCCCCGAGGGTTTTCTGAACCTGGGGGAACAGCCGTATCCGGGCAAACAGGGGTTCCCAGCCACGGTAAATAAGACGCCGGGTCTTTTCTTCCATATACACCGGGTCTTTTCCCAGGATCGAACCCATCAGGGAAGCCTGTTCCTGATAAAAGGCCCCCTGGGACAGGGCCGTTCCGTGCCGGTGCAGACGGCGGCGAACCATGGCAAAGGCCCTAAAAAACCGGGGATGGGCAAGAAGCAGGGGAATTAAACGATAGTAAAAACGATAGTTTGGATAGAGGGTTCCATCCAGGTCAAAGGCTACGCCCCGTATTGCCGGAACAGACGGACCCTTCCCCCCTCCCTCCCCAAGGGTACCCATACTATAAGTATATCATATACCGGATACAAATGCCCAGTCCCGGGATCGGGGTAAAACAAATTTTACGGTACAAGTACAACAGGCTGCTAGGGATTAAAGTTCCCTTCCACGGGGATCCGTACCAGGTTTACCATAGCTCCGGGATGACGGCGGATAAATCCCGCAAGGTTTGTTTCTTCGGCGCTCTCAAAGACCGCCACTTGAAAGATCCCGTATTCGTTAAAATACGGAATCAGCACCGCCACATGGTAATGGTGACGCAGGGGAAGGGCAGTCTCTTCTTCCCGGTTAACCGAGGCCAGATACAAACAGCCCGGTTCATTGATGGCCAGGGTATAGAGCAGGGGCCGCAGCCCCTCCAGGGCAAACCCCGCGTTAAGCAGAAACCCCGGATAGGTCTTTGCCCCGGCCCGTTCCCCCCGGCGGTCCACCAGGGCGGCAAAGGTTCCCTGCCGGACCTCGATATTTTCCAGGGCGGCAAAAGAGGGGGAACGAAGTACCCTGGCCGCTTCCAGGGCCAAATTCCGGGTCCAATCCAAACCAAAAAGCGGATCCCGGTTTTCATAATTTGCCGCCAGGGAGGAGCTTCGGGGACTTACCGGAACTTTTAGGGCCCCAATGGCAAGGCGTTTTCCCGTGACGGGCCGGAGCATGCCGTCCACGATCCACTTGGCAAAGCCGGAACAGTTAAGTCCCGGCGTTCCGGTCTGCTCCTCCAGGGTTTCTATAAATACATACCAGTTATTTTCATCCACCGCGCCGTCGTCCCTAAAACTAAGGGCCGGCAGGGCGGAACGGACCCTGCCTATGAAGGCCCGCAGATCCCTATATACCTGCGGATCCGGATCAAAGTACCGCCGGGGAAACCGGTCTCCGGCGGCGGCAAGGATCTCATCCACCGGCAGAGAGAGGAGCCGGTCAAAGGGCAGGCCCACCGGCAGGCCCCGGACTACATATGCATCCTGGATAACCACATCTATCTGGCTCTTGCCCTCTCCCAGGGGCCGGAACTGGGCATAGGCCATGGGATCGCTCCGTAAAAAAATCCGTATCCGCTCCGGGGCGCCGGTGCTTAGGTTTCGGGAATATACCCAGGAACCCTGGGCCCAGCCCGGGTAAGCCCCGTTTCTTTCCCTGGCAAGAATTATCAGCATCTCATTGCTTCGCCGTTCTGCCCTAACCTGAATAGACATTCCCCCGGGCAGGGTATGGATAAAGGGTCTGTTTTTAAGCAGTTCCGGAAGCTTCTGGGTAAGCCACGTATCCTGTATGGAGATTCTAAGGGCCGAATCGTCCTCTATGGAAGCCACCGGTACATCCGCGGCAAAAAGGGGAAAAAAAGCAAAAAAAAGTATTCCCACGAACATGTATTTTTGGTTATTATTATTCACAAGGCTTCCTGTGGTCATTACGTAATATAGTATCGGCAAAAAAAACAAGGAAACAAGGGAGGGAAAGCCAGGTAATATGAAGACAATCTTAGTGGTGGACGATTCCCGCATAATGCGAAATATCGTAAAAAATACCTTCACGGCGTTAAAAATACCCTGCAATTTTATCGAAGCAGGAAACGGAAGGGAAGCCCTGATGATGCTGCAAAATCAGCCCGTCGATCTGGTGCTTCTGGACTGGAATATGCCGGAACTTTCGGGGCTCGATTTTTTAAAAGAAGTCCGGGGCATGGAACAGTACAAGACCCTGCCTATTATTATGGTCACCAGTGAATCGGCAAAATACAATGTCATCGAAGCCCTAAAAAACGGCGCCACCGATTATATTGTTAAACCGGTGAATGAAAAAATCTTTGCAGAAAAAATGACAAAAATCGTTTTCTGAACCTCGAAGCGCAAGAGGAGCTTTTATGGACCAGTATATTCAGCCTTTTATCGAAGTAAGTAAAAACGCCTTTAAAGAAATTGTGGGGGCCGAACTTTCCGCGGATCGTCCCTACTTTCTGCCAAAAGAAACCGGCACCGAAGGGGATATTTCGGGGATCATCGGACTAAGCGGCGAGGCCCGGGGAGCCGTGGTAATCGGCATGAAAAGTTCCTTGGCCATGCGGATCACCGATATTCTTACGGGAACCACCCATACTTCCGTCGACGAAGAGGTGGTGGACGCGGTGGGGGAGCTTGTCAACATCATCGCGGGGAACGCAAAGAAGGGACTGGAAGAGGACTTTCGCCTTATTATAAGCCTTCCTTCAATTGTCCTGGGCCAGGGACATCAGATTACATGGCCCCAGGACAGGGCCCGGATTATCTGCATTCCCTTTACGATCTTCGATTCGGAGGTTTTTACCCTTTCGGTGGCCATCGAATCCCTTAAGGGAGGAAAAGAGGGATGACCGCCGTTTCTCCTTTGGTAAACCTTATTACCAGCGGAAGAACCGAAAACCTGGATAAATCCATCCGGTACGTGGTTCTTAACATTGCCCTTTTAGCGGGGGCGGCGTTTCTGATCCTCTTTGGCATCTCGGTCTTTTTGGACGGCCATACCGGCCGGGCCTGCGCCGACTGGGTTATGGCGGCGATCTGTCTGGCCACCTCCGTTATCCTGCGGACAAATCTGCCCCTGCAAATTCCCGGCGGAGCCGCCATCGGCGCCTTTGGGGTTCTGTGCGTGGTCCTGCTGCTCTCGGGGGATATCCACGGTTTCGCATCCCTGTGGATATTTTCTTTTCCCCTTATAGCGATCTTTGTGCTGGGCCTTCAAATGGGACTGCTCTACTCGGTCCTGCTTCTTTGTGCGATCCTGGTTACCACGGTTATTCCGGGGGTGGCGGATTATACCTACAGTACCGGGGTCACCACCAGGCTTAACGGGGTCTATCTGCTGGTGACGATCCTAACGGTGGTATATGAACAGATTAGGATATACAAGGACCGGCAGGTGGAACGGCTGACCGAGGAACTGCGGGTGGAACGGGACATTATTACCGCCATGAAGGATAACCTAAAGACCGGACTTTTTCTGCTGAACAGGGAATTTGTTATCCAGGAAGCCTACTCAAAACCCCTGGAAACGATCCTGGGGACCGGTGAAATCGAGGGGAAAAAGATAGGCGGTTTTCTTTCCGCGTCCCTTAAAGACAAGGAACTGCAGCTTTTGGATGATTATTTTAACATGGTCCTAAACCGCCAGTTTGAAGCGGCGATGCTGGAGGACATTAACCCCATTAAAGAATTTGTCTATGTGGACCGGATCAGCGGTCAGCAAAAAATTCTGCGGACAGCCTTTAATTCGGTAGACAGGGGCCTAAAGGACTTTTACATCCTGGGCAGCTTCGAGGATATTTCCGCCGCCAGGGAACTGGAACGGCAGTTGGCGGAAGAATCGAACAAACGGGAAGAGGCCATGCGGACCCTCTTCCAGGTAATTCAGGTTGAGCCCAGTGTGTTCAATGACTTTCTTTTGGATACCGAATACGAATTTGATCACATAAACGAAATCCTTAAGGACAAAAACCTTTCCGCCAAGGAAGCCATGGTACATATTTACCAGTCCGTCCATGCCATTAAATCCAACGCCCTTATCCTGGGGCTGGAAAATTTCAGCGAAAAACTCCATACGCTGGAAGATACGATCAGAGACTACCGGGATAAGGACGAAGTTCTTTTTGACGACGTACTGCATGTAACGGTGGAACTGAACAGCATTATGAAAGAAAAGGACAAATTCAGCGACGCCATGGATAAAATCCAGGCGTTCCGCAGTACCGCCGGAGGAGGGGGGCTGCGGCAGGACCGGTATGTACTGGTGGAAACCCTTTCACGGGCCTGCGAAAAAGCCGCTGCGTCCCAGAGCAAGGACGTGGTATTTATTGTGGACGAACTGGAAGATTCGATCCTGGAAAACGGCCCCCGGCGGGTGATCAAAGAAGTCCTTACCCAGCTGGTGCGGAATTCGGTTTACCACGGCATAGAAGCCCCCGAAGAACGGCAGGCCAAGGGAAAAGGCCGGGGAACCATCCGGCTTTCTATTACCGGGGAAAACGGTCTTATTCACCTTAAGCTTTCCGATGACGGCAGGGGTTTGGATTTTTCCAAGATCCGGAAAAAAGCCCAGAGCCTAAAACTTCTGCCGGCCGGCGGAACCGGGGACGATACAAACCAGCTGCTCCAGGTTATCTTTTCCCCCGGCTTCAGCACCGCCGACAAGGCCGATGTCCATGCCGGCCGGGGCATAGGACTTAACCTGGTCCGGGAGCGAATTCGGGAACTCCAGGGTTCCATAAAACTGTCCAGTGAACCGGGGAAGGGGACGGCCTTTAACATTTTTATCCCCCTGGAACCGGCGGCGGAAAGCAAGGCCTCTTAAACCCGGGAGAAGTAAACCATGGAACTTGATAAATACGAAGAACTTCTAAAAAACAAAAATACCGTAAAATTCCAGATTACCTTTTTCTTTATCTTTTTTTTATTAGCAGTTTTTGCGGTGTTTATTATCACCAGCGTACTGCAGGTAAGGACGGTAACCCACTTTGTATGTTCCCGGCTTGCCCTTCCTACCGTTAAAAGGGCCCTGACGGTTATCAACCCCGAGGCCTTTGACCGGCTTGCCAAGTCCCTGGACAAACAGGATCCGTACTACGAAACCACCCGAAGGCAGCTTTTGGCAATTAAAGAAGAAAGCAAGGTGCTGTACCTGTATACCATGGCTCCGGCGGAAGAAAACCTCTACCGGTATATTATCGACGGCAGTACGATCCCCGGGGACAGCGAAAATTTTTCCGACCTGGGACAGACGGAAGATATAAGCACCTGGGATGCGGCGATACAGGAAATGATCAGAACAAAAACCACCGGGATTGGAAATTTAAGCAAAACGGACAAATGGGGTTTTACCGTTTCCGCCTATGAACCGATCCTTAAAAGTTCCGGCGAACTGGCGGGTTTTGTGGGCTGCGACATTGACGCCTCCGAAATTGTAACCTGGGTTAGAACCCAGATTATCTGGCAGCTGGGAATTGTGGCGGTCCTGGTAATAGTGGGACTAACGGCGTATATATTTCTGATCCGCAGGATCGACCGGATCTTTGGAAGGAGCTTTACCTGAAGACGGTTCTTTGCTACGGGGATTCTAATACCTGGGGTTATAATCCCCGGGGGGGACGGTACGATCAGACAATCCGCTGGCCCACGGTAATGGCATCCCTGCTTAACGGGACGGATCCGGCGGAGGAAAAAATACCCCCCGGCATGTGCGGCGGGGCCAAGGGCGCCCCCTATTGGGTGGTGGAAGAGGGGCTTAACGGCAGAACCACCTGCCTGGAAGACCCCATAGAAGGGGACAGGAACGGACTTCGCCAGCTTATCCCCATACTGCGCAGCCACCGGCCCCTGGACCTGGTGCTTTTTATGCTGGGAACCAACGATCTAAAACGGCGCTTTAATCCCAGTCCCTACGATGTTTCCCACGGGGCCCAGCTGGTGGCCCGGGCGATCCTCGGTTCCGAAACAGGCCCCGGCGACGGCCCCCCGGGGGTGCTTATGGTGTGTCCGCCCCCCCTATGCGATGCCCCGGCCTTTAGGCAGATCCTCGCCGGAGACGGCCTGGAAATATCCGCCAAACTTGCCCCCTATTACCGGGCCTGCGCCGGGGAATGCGGCGCCGGGTTCTTTGATGCGGGATCGGTGATCGCCGCTTCCAGCCCTGTTGACGGGGTCCATTGGGAGCCGGAGGATCATAAAAAATTTGCCCGGGCCATGGCGGAACAGGTTAAGGCGCTGCTTGGATAGGACGTCCCCTGCAAAGGCTATTCTTCTTCCGCTTGCCGGGGGACCTCAAGGATCCAGCCGTCATCGGCGGAGGCATCGAGAATAAGGGATTCCCCCGCGCTCTGTTCCCGGATCTTGTACAGCCCCTCCCCCCGGTAGGCAAAAATTGCCGCCCCCAGGGCGGAGATATTAGCCTGATCCTCGGGCACCTCGCTGCCGTAGATTGTTCCCCCGGATTTTACAAAGGCCCCGGCGGTAAAAATTGCCCCCCCCTGGGAAGAAGCCCGGTTGGCGGAGATATACCCCCCCTGGATATTGATGGTGCCGGAATGATCCGAGGCAATACCCCCCCCATGCTCCATCGCCCGGTTTCCGTGGATTTCACCGGCCTTGACAAGAATATTCCCCTGTTCCACCAGCGCCACCCCCCCCCCGGAACCGGAGGAACGGTTTCCCCGGATAATGCCCCCCTCCATGGTAAAGACCCCGGCCTGGTTTAACACCACTCCTCCGCCGGCTAAATCGGCGGTATTATCGTGGATAATTCCTCCAAAAAGGGTAAAGGCGCTGCCCTGGCGGATCGCTATGCCCCCCCCGCCCTGGGCGTGGTTGTTGCTTATTTCCCCGTCCCGGATAACCAAAACGCTGGATTCGCCCACCACCGCCACTCCCCCGCCCATGGCGGTGGAAAAGTTGTCATGGATCCGGCCCCCTTCGACAAAGAGGGTTCCCCCCGGAACAACCACCACTCCGCCCCCCAAACCGCCGGCCCTATTGTTCCGTACCACCGAACCGGGCCCCAGGGTAACCGAAGCGCCGGCCCCTATACCCAGTCCGCCGCCCTCGTCGGGGGTGCTGCCGCCGGAAATTTCGATATTCTCCAGCCGGATGTTTACCGTTCCCTTAACTAAAATCACCCGCCGGCCGCTTTCCTCCGCGGACAGAACCGCCGGCTCATCCCCCCGGCTCATCCCCCGGATAAGGATCTGATCCTTCCCCGTGCCCTGGATAATAAAAACCCTGTTTGTGTTGGTGGATTGTTCGCTGCCCAGGTCCAGCCTGCCAATGACCGTAATAGTCTTAACAGGGCCGGCGGCGGCCATTACCAGGGCTTTAAAAAGGGAACGAAAGGGGGTCTCCGTCGAAAGGCCGTTGTACCGGTCGCTGCCTCCGGCCATAACATAGTAGGTATCGGAAACGGGATCCTTGGAAGAGAAACTAGCGCAGGCACAGATACAAAGGGTAAGAAATAAAAGGCCCGTCTTTTTCATACCGCCACCTCCTGTTTCGGCAACCGGTCTTCGATGCTCTTAAGGGCCAGATCGTAATCCAAATTCTCCACATAGACAGAGAGCTTTTCCACAAAGGCATCGGTGGCGGGATCGTCAAAGGTTCTGGCCCGCAGTTCTCCCGCCAGGGAATCCGCCTCCCGGCTGGCTCCGGCGGAGCAGGCCCTTTGCAGCATACCGAGTTTTTCTTCAAGAAAATCAACCGAGGCCCTTTGCCGGATTTTTGTTTTTTCCCCGGCGGCGGAAAGGGCCCCGCGGACCGCGGCAATAAACCCGGTTATTTCTTCCAGCGCCGGGCCCGTACCGGAATGGCATGCCTCCCGGTCCCCCCTTCGCAGGGATTCCTCCAGTGCCAGGGCCATGCGGGACAATTCCCAGGCGCCGATACCGGCGAGGATCCCCTTAAGGGCATGGGCCGCCTGGGCACAGGCTTGCCAAACTTCCCCTTCCAGGGCGGCGCCCAGAGCGGCGGTCTGGGCCGCGGCATCTTCGCAGAAAAGGCGCAGGTTGTCCGCATAGGCCTGCCGGTTACACCGTACCCGGGACAGGCCCTCCCAGATGTCAAGGCCGTCAATACAAATAAGTTTCCTAAAGAGCAAGCCCAAGTCCATGATCCATAGTACCATGGGACAGCAAAATGGTCAAACCTATGGAGTAATTTGTTTTTTTTCTTTATTATAGGCTAAAGAGTCTAAAGTTGCTTTCACAAAAACAGAATTTTTGAGAAAGCCTCTATTGATTAGAATACGATTAATTGGAATAAGATAAGGAATGAGATACGGAGGCTTGGATGAAACTATATAGTCACGGCCAGGTGGTTCTTCTTTCGGTCCTAACGGGCCTTGGGGCGGTTTTTGCCGTCCTGGGGATGCTTTTTTTTACCCGGACTCCTCCCCTTGGGAACAGGGTCATGGAAAACCAAAACACTGCCTCCGGCGTGGAAGCGCGGCTGCCGGAAAATCCCCCCGCTGCGGGCCGGACCTATCCGGCGGCGGATCTGGTACCCTACAGTACCGATGAACAGGAAAATATTACCGTCTACGAACGGTATAACGAAGCGGTGGTAAACATTACCACCGAAGTTGTCGGGATTAACTGGTTCCTGGAACCGGTTCCCCAAAGCGGCGGTTCCGGTTCCGGCTCAATCATTGATACCCAGGGCTTTGTGTTAACCAATTACCACGTAATAGAAAAGGCCTACAAGGTTTTTATCAACCTGTTTGACGGTTCCCAGGTAGAGGGAACCCTGGTGGGGACCGACCCGGAAAACGATCTGGCGGTGCTTAAATTCACCCCTCCCCGGGGGGTAAACCTTAGGACCATTCCCTATGGGGATTCAAGCACCCTCAAGGTGGGACAAAAAGTTCTGGCCATTGGGAACCCCTTTGCATTGGAGCGGACCTTAACGGTGGGGATTGTATCCGGCCTGGGCCGGCCCATCCAGATTTCCCGGCAGAACATAGTCCGGGACATGATACAAACCGATGCTTCCATTAATCCGGGGAATTCCGGGGGACCGCTGCTGGATTCCCAGGGAAGGATGATTGGCATAAACACGATGATCTATTCCCCCTCCGGCGGCTCGGTGGGCATAGGCTTTGCGGTGCCGGTAAATACCGCCAAACGGGTGGTGGCGGAGCTGATTGAAAACGGCAAGGTACGCCGGGGCTGGATAGACGCTTCGGTGGTACAGCTCTTTCCCGCCCTGGTGCAATATGCGAAACTTCCCGTATCCGAGGGGCTGCTTATCTCCCGGACCAAGCGCAGCGGTTTTGCCGAGCGGGCGGGGATCCGCCAGGGTTCCGAACCGGTACGGTACGGTTCCAGCGTAATCTACCTGGGGGGGGACATCCTTACTATGGCGGACGGTATGAAGATTTCTACCCTGGCGGATCTTTATTCCGCCCTGGAAGATAACAAACCGGGGGATCAGGTGGAGGTGGAGGTACTCCGCGCCGGCAAGCCGGTACGGCTCCGGCTGACCCTGGCAAACCGGGAAGAGGTGCTGAACCAGTGAGCAAAACCGCAGACGAAAGCTCTTGTATCCAGGGTCCCAAAGAAAAACAATCCCCGCAGGGGCGGAAGCCTGCGTAAAAAATTTTTCCAAGCCCAGGAGGACTTTGTGTATGCAAGAATACCTTAAAAAATATACCGCCGCTTTAACGGAATGTATGGGGACATTTGACCCGGGGGAATTTAAAAAAATAATCGGCATTTTGGCAGAGGCCTACAAGAACGACCGGCAGGTGTTCATTGCCGGCAACGGAGGCAGCGCCGGAAGCGCCAACCATTTTGTCTGTGATTTTGGAAAAAACGCCGTGGACTTTAAATCGGGAAAGCGGCGCTTTAGGATCATCTCTGTGTCGGATAACATTGAAAAATTTTCTGCCATTGCTAATGATATTTCCTTTGAAGAAACCTTCAGCTTCCAACTGGCCAACTTGATGAACACCGGGGATGTGCTTATGGTTATCAGCGCATCGGGCAGCTCCCCCAATGTGGTTAGGGCCTGTGAATTTGCCAGATCAAAACAGGCAAAGATCATAGCCCTGGCGGGCTTTAAGGGGGGGAAGATCAAGGATCTTGCCGACGCCGCCATGGTGGCGGATCTTACAAGCTACGAACAGATAGAGGACATACACCTGATGGTACTGCATATGATCGTTTATTATATAAAAAACCACCCCGAAATTCTGGGCGTATAGCCCATGCTGTGCAAAGAACGGTTTGAAGCTTTCCGTGCCGCCTTTTCCCGCCGGGGGGCATTTTACAAAAACGGAGGGTGCCCATGACGGACCGTACCGGCCCTGGGCAGAACGCCGGAAAAAATGACTCTCCCCGCCCTGAAGCTCCCCCGCCGAAAGGCGGGTTCTTAGATAGGGATCCCCCTGCGAATCAAAGGCTCCGGGATCCCCCCATTCTGGCCCTGGACATAGGGGGATCCAAATTTATTACCGGCCTGGTAAGCAGGGATGGAAAAATTCTGCGGTCCCGGCGGCAGGGGTGGAACCAGACCGCCGGTGGAAAACCCCTTACTGCGGAGGGGCTGCTGGCAGACATATGTTCCGCGGTACGGGACATGCTTGCCCGGCCCGGCCCGGCCCCGGCGTTTCTGGGGGTCACCATTCCGGGCCTGGCCGACCCAAGCCGGGGCCTGTGGGTAGAGGCAAGTTTTTCCGGCATCAGGGATCTTCCGCTTGTTTCAATCCTGGAAAAAGAATTTGGCCTTTCTGTAAAAATAGAAAACGACGTTAACGCCTGCGCCCTGGCGGAACGGAAATTTGGCTGCTGCGGAGGGCCGGGTTATGAGCCGGTGGATGATTTTTTATGGATCACCGTATCCAACGGCATTGGGGGCGCCATCTTTACCGGGGGAAAAATCTACGCCGGATCCGCGGGAAACGCCGGGGAAATAGGCCACATTATTGTGGAAGAGGGTCCCAACGCCCGGCCCTGTGGCGCCGGACACCGGGGCTGTGCGGAGGCCCACGCCTCCGGGCGGGGACTGGCAAAAAATTATCTTTCCCTGGGGGGAACCTGGACCATCGGCGGAAAGGAACCGGACGCCAAGGCCATTGAAGCCCTGGCCCGGAGAGGAGACCCGGCGGCGATGGGGGCCTATGAATTGGAGGGAATGTACCTGGGCAGGGTCATTGGAGCGGCGGTTAATCTGCTGAACCCCGCCAAGGTAATCATTGGCGGGGGCCTTTCCCTGGCTTACGATCTGTTCCGGGCATCGCTGGAAGCGGCCCTTAAAACCCATGTCTACCAAAACGCCAACCCACAGCTACGGGTAGAACCAAGCCCCCTGGGGTATAACGCCGCCCTCCTGGGGGCCGCGGCCCTGGGCCTGCCTGCGGCATGATCCATACCGCAAACCGCGGAGCCTACACCGGCTGCACAACCGAAAGATACCGGCGGCGGGAATTTACCAGGGACTGAAGTTCCGCCAGCATATTTCTGTCCACTTCCTCCGCAATGGGATAGATATACTCCTCCGTTTCTTCGGTATACCTGGAAATAAACTCGGTGTTGTTGACGTAGCCCAGGGAGATCATGTTGGATATCCGGTCGGCGGTTTTAAGTATTTTGGCGTTCTTTGAACCCAATTCCCTAATCCGGGTAAGAAATTCCCCCTTGGCCTCTCCGGGGCTGCGGGTTACCTGCAAAACAAGGTCGTAGACCGCGGGGCTTTCAAAATCTATGGAAAGCAGCAGATTGTGGTTGAATTCCGGTATATCCTCCACCACGTCGTGAACCAGGGATGCCTTAAGAAGCACCGAGTCAATGTGTCCGTAGTCAATAAGGGTGGCCATGGTATCCAGTTGATGACGGAACATATTCCCCCCCCCTTCCCTGGTTTTGCCAATAAGCATGGTGGCAAGCTGGATGTACGGGGCAAGGTAGGTTCCCTTAAGGACCATCATCTCATAGCTGGTCATTCTTGCCCCTTGGTTCCGGCCATATTCTTTAGATACGCTTCGATGGTTTCCGTCCTTTCGATGGCTTCGGTAAGTTTTTGCCTTTCACCCTCCACCAGTTCCGGGGGGGCGTTTTTAATAAAATCGGAATTGGAAAGCTTTGCCTTAAGGGAAGACAGGTATTTTTTATCCCGTTCCAGGCTGCGCCGGAATTTTTCCGCCAGGGCGGTGATATTAACCGCCCCGGCAATATACACATGGGCTTCGTAGTCCTGCCCTGCCAGAACTATGGCGCCATCGGGGGCGTTCCCCGGCCCGGTATGTTCCGGCACGCCGCCACTCCGGTCCGGGGTTTCACCCGGCACGCCGCCGGAACGGGTTGTGGTTAGGGCCAGGTCTCCCAGACCCGCTAATAGTTTTACCAGTTCGGCGTGTTCCCGAAGAAAGGCCCCCTTTACGCCGCCCCTTTCTCCGGCGGTTCGGACCTCGCAGCGCAGCCGCTTGTCCGGGGTTATGGTACATTCGGAACGGAGGGTCCGGATCTGCCTAACCAGATCCTGCAGAAACGAAAACCGCTCTTCCCCCTCGGTATCCCGGCGGCCGTCAATATACCGGGGATAGGCTTCATTAATAAGAAGCTTATTTTGGCTGCGGCCGGCAGGGCCGTCCTGTTTACACTCCGCGGGAAGTTTGCCGTAGATTTCCTCGGTCACAAAGGGCAGCAGGGGATGGAGGAGCCGCAGGGATTCGGCCAGCACCCCCAGAAGGACCGTCACGGCCCTGTCCCTTTCCGCATCGTCCCCGCCCTTCATGGAAAGCTTGGTGGCTTCCACATACCAGTCGCAAAAATCATTCCAAAAATATTCATAGGCCCTCTGGGCGGCATCGTTAAACCGGTACGCCAGAAAGGCATCGGTCATGTATCCAGCGGCGCTGTTAAGCCGGGAATAGATCCACCTGTCCACGGAGGCAAGTTCGGGATTGGCCCGCAGGGAACAACCCTCCAGGTTCATCAAAATATAACGGCTGGCGTTCCAGATCTTATTGGCAAATTTTGAACCCAGCTTGAACGATTCCTTGTCGATAAGGATATCCTGACCCTGGGCGCACATAAAGGCCAGGGTAAATTTAAGCGCATCGGCGCCAAACTCGTCCACCAGTTCCAGGGGATCCAGGCCGTTTCCCAGGCTTTTGCTCATCTTACGGCCCTTTTTGTCGCGGATAAGGCCGTGGATGTAAATGTCCCGAAAGGGCGCTTGGCCGGTAAATTCAAGGCCCGCCATGATCATCCGGGCAACCCAGAAGAAGATAATATCGTAGGCGGTGATCAGCGCCGAGGTTGGATAAAAGGCCTCAAAATCTTCCGTGTTACAGGAGGGGTTTTCCCAGCCCAGGGTGGTAAAGGGCCAGAGCCAGCTAGAGAACCAGGTGTCAAGCACGTCGGGGTCCTGTTCTACCCGGACAGAACCGCACTGGGGACAAACGGAAAGATCCGTCCGGGACACGAAGGTTCTTCCGCAGTCCGCGCAGGTCCAGGCGGGAATGCGGTGGCCCCACCAGAGCTGCCGGCTGATGCACCAGTCCCGGATGCCGGAAAGCCAGTGCTCGTAGGTGTTTTCCCACCGGCGGGGATAAAACACCAGTTCCCCCCGTTTCCAGCTTGCCAGGGCTTTCTCCGCCAGGGGTTTCATCCGCACAAACCATTGTTCCGAAAGAAAGGGCTCTATGACCGTATGGCACCGGTAACAGTGGCCCACGGCATGGCTTATCTCCTGTTCCTTAATAAAAAATCCCCCGTCCTTTAGATCCTTCAACACTGCGTCCCGGGCCTCTTGTACCGTCAGGTTCCGGTACGCCGGGGGAACTTCGCCGTTAAGTGTACCGTTGGGATTAAGTATGTTGATCACCGGCAGATCCTGCCGTTTGGCCAGTTCCCAGTCGTTGGGATCATGGGCGGGGGTGATCTTTACCGCCCCGGTGCCGAAGTTCCTATCCACATAGGGGTCGGCCACCAGGGGAATTTCCCGGTCCGCCAGGGGAAGGACCAGGCTCTTCCCCGCCATATCCGCATACCGCCCGTCTTCGGGGTGAACCGCCACGGCACAGTCCCCCAGCATGGTCTCGGGCCTGGTGGTGGCAATTTCGATAAAACGCCCCTCCTCCCCCGCCACAGGATACCGGATATGGTACATCTTTCCCGGAGTATCCTGGTGTTCCACCTCGTCGTCGGAAAGGGCGGTCCCGCAGGAACAGCACCAGTTTACAAGGTAGTTCCCCTTATACAGCAGATCCCGTTCGTAGAGGGTAACAAAGACCTCCCGCACAGCCCGGGAAAGACCCTCGTCCAGGGTAAAGCGTTCCCGGGACCAATCCACCGATGCGCCGATTCGGGCAAGCTGCCGGGAAATAATTTC
Source organism: Spirochaetaceae bacterium (assembly GCA_031277165.1). Lineage (GTDB taxonomy): Bacteria > Spirochaetota > Spirochaetia > Treponematales > Breznakiellaceae > JAISLT01. The sequence continues at coordinate 20,660 of JAISLT010000093.1, read as the reverse complement.
GTGGTGTTCGTTCTTAACCTTCCAGGTTTCTTCGATAAATTTTTCCCGTCCCAGGTCCCGGCGATTAAGGCCCCTGGCCCGGAGTTTTTTTTCGACAACATTCTGGGTGGCAATTCCGGCGTGATCGGTGCCGGGCACCCAGAGGGTTCTGGCCCCCCGCATGCGGTGGAAGCGGATAATAATATCCTGAAGGGAATTGTTAAGCCCGTGGCCCAGATGGAGCACCCCGGTTACATTGGGGGGAGGAATAACAATAGTATAACTTTCGCCCTTTCCGCGGGGTTGAAAGGCCCCCGAATCTTTCCATTGTTGATAGATGGAGTCTTCAAAAAGCCGGGGATCGTAGGCTTTTTCTAGTTCAATCGCCTTAAGCATTTAGGAAAATATACCTATTGTCCGTTAAATATTCAAGCTTGAATAGGGCTTACGCCGGACCGGCACAGCACGGTAAAAATATCTTCGATAACATCGTCGGGGGTGGAAGCGCCGGCGCTGATTCCCAGGGTCTTGTACCGGTCCAGTTCCGGCGGCAGATCCGCGGCGGTCTCGGCAAGCCATGCGGGTTTGCCGCAGCGGCGGGCTATGGCAAGAAGCCGCCCGGTATTGGCCGACTCTTTTCCGCCGGCGATGACCACGGCGTCGCAGGCGGCACACAGTTCCTTAAGCGCATCCTGCCGTTCCCGGGTGGCCCCGCATATGGTGTCCCGTATTTCCAGATCGGGGAAGCTTTCTTTGATGGCCGCCGCGATCCGCCCGTACTCGTCCTCGGACAGGGTGGTCTGGGCAATAAGGGCGGTCTTTGCCCCGGGCCGTTCCCGGCGCAGGGTCCGGGCGGCGGCTTCCGCTTCCGCGGCGGTCCCCGCAATAATGCAGGAGCCCCCGGGGGCTTTTTCCTGATCCGGCGGGGATCCGGCTTCGACATAGCCGGCAATGCCCTTTACCTCCGCATGGGTTTTTTCACCGGCAATAAAAACGGTAAAGCCCCTTTTTGCCAGGGTAAGGGCTGTTTTTTGGCTGGCCCTAACCTTAGGACAGGTGGCGTCCACGATCCGGGCGCCCCGGCGGCGGATGTTTTCTTCCAGAGGGGGACTTACCCCGTGGGCCCTGATAATAACCACGGGGTTTTTGCCCGGCGCCGCGGCCGCCTGATCCTCATCGAGGATCACAAGCCCCTGGGCCTTTAACGCGGCAAGGGTCTGGGGATTGTGGATCAGGGGGCCCAGGGAAAAAACCGGCGAAGCCTCCCCCGGCCCGGATCCGGCGGCCAGTTCCGCCTCGGCCATTTCCACCGCCCGGCGGACCCCCATACAAAAGCCCAGGACCCGGGCCCGGATCACGTCCATGGTTTATGTTTCGGCGGTACTTGCCACAACCTCCACCTTGGGGCGGGAAATATGACGATCCCAGAAAAGCACAAACCCCGAGGCAATAAAGATCGTGGAGTAAACCCCGGAAATTAAACCCACCAGCAGGGCCAGGGCAAAATCCTTCATTGAACCGGTGGTAAAAACGTACAGGGACATAACCGCCAGCATGGTGGTTATGGTGGTAATAAAGGTCCGGCCCAGGGTTTCGCTGATGGCCCGGTTAAGGACCATTTCGAAGGTATCGCCGGGGTAGTTGCGCCGGGTTTCCCGCATCCGGTCAAAGATAACGATGGTGTCGTTAATCGAATATCCCAGAATTGTAAGGATCGCCGCAATGGTGGTGGTGTTAAATTCCATCCGGGACCAGGCAATAAAGGCTATCATAATAAGGCCGTCGTGCATTATTGCCAGCACCGCCCCAATGGCGTATTGGGGCTTAAACCGTATGGAAGCATACAGTAAAATAAGCAGCAGGGTGGCGCTTAAAAGCCACACCGCCTGATCCGCCAAGGTTTTAGAAAAACGGGATCCCACATAATTGGAACTGGTAACCACCACCTCCCCCTCACCAAAGGATCTGTTCAGGGTATTGGCAATGTCGGCGGTTTGAAACTCCGCGGTAATATCGTCCTCCTGCACACGGATCATAAACCGCCGTTCGGCGGGGTCCCCTAAAACCTGCACCGCCGGTCTTCCCAGGCCGGAAAGGGCCTGGGTTACTTCTTCCGCCGAAACCGGCGGAGCCCCCGGAGGAAGATAATGGACCCAATACGGTTCGGCCCCCAGGGCCGGGGTAGACTGGGCGTCCAGAATCAGCAGGGTAAAGGGGGTGGATCCGGAAACACCGGTAGAAACGGAAATTCCCTCCACCTGATCCAGGGCCTGGGCAAAGGCGCCAATGGTACCGTAATCGGCCAAAAGGTACTGGTTGGTAAAGCCCTGGATTCCAACTCCGGAAACCACCACGCTTAGGCTGACCCCGTTTAGGACAAGATTGGCATTCCCCGGACCATCGTAGCTTAGGCTAAAGGCCCTGGGGGCAAACCGGACTTCTTGAATTACCCCGGCTTGAAAATCAACCCCCAGGTTAAAACCGCCCTTTATAAAGTAACCGGCAATTCCTGCGACGATAAGCACCAAAGAGACGATGGTGGTAAAAACAAAAACATGGGAAAATGCTATAACTCTTTTCATTGTGATCCACCCCCGGAACGGGCCGCCGCAGCGGGCTTGATAAACCAGCTTACCAGAAGCCTTTTACTGCCCATCACATCGGTACTAAAATCGAAAATAAGCCGGGAAACAAAGAGGGCGGTAAACACCGAAGAAAACACCCCAATGGCCAAGCTTACGGCAAAGCCCTTGATCGGGCCGGTTCCCAGCTGGGACAAAAACAGGGCCGCTATAAAGGTGGTAATATTGGAGTCCATGATCGCCCAAAAGGCCTTTTCAAACCCCGCATTCACCGCCGCCCGGCGTCCCTTGCCAAGACGGAGCTCTTCCTTCATCCGTTCAAAGATAATTACGTTGGCATCCACCGCCATTCCTATGGTTAGGATGAACCCCGCAATACTGGGAAGGGTCAGGGTAAAATTAAGGACCGAAAGGATGCTGAACATAAGGTATATGTTAAGGATCTGGGCAATAACGGCGTTGATCCCCGCCGTCCGGTAGTACAGCAGCATAAAGGCCATTACCACCGCCAGTCCCCCCAGCAGGGCATAGAGGCCCCGGGTAATTGTGTCCGCCCCCAGGGAGGGACCGATGGACTGCTGGTTTACCACTTCCAGTTCCACCGGCAGGGCGGCGGTCCGAAGGATAACGGCAATATTGTTCGCTTCGCCCATGTCCAGGCCCTTAAGCTGCACCGCCTCGTGGATCCCCTCGTTAATTACGGCGATGGATCTGATCCGGTTGTCCAGAACAATGGCCAGGGGTTTTCCTACATTGGCGGAGGTAAACTCATAAAAAATATCCCCCCCCTCTGAATCAAGAAGGAAGGTTGCCACCGGCTGGCTTAGCTGCCCGCTCCGCTCGGCCCGGGCATCCCGGATATGGTTTCCGTCCAGTCCCACCTGTTTCTTAACCGCCGCATACCCGGTCCATTCGTCAAGGCCGTACTGGTCCCGCTGGTAGATTCCCAGGATAAGCACATCATCCTGGGGCACCCCCTCCACTTCCACGGGAAGGGTCCCGTCCTCGTTGGGAACCATGCCGGGGTGTTCCTGCATGTACCGGTAAAAGGCATTGGAGGCTTCCTCGTCCACAATGTGGAACGCCAGTCCCCCCTTGCCCATGATGATATTCCTGATCCGTTCCGGGTCCGCGTTGCCGGGGATCTCCACATAGATCTGATCGGTCCCCTGCTTGCGAATGACCGGTTCGGTAAGGCCAAACCGGTCGATGCGGCCGTTCAGGACCTCCAGGGCCTGATCAAAGACCTCCTGCTGGGCTTCGGCGGTAATGTTCTGTCCGTACTGGGCCCGGAACCGTTCGTTCAAAGCTTCCATGTCCCCCTGAAGGACAATGGAAAGGCCCCCGGAAAGATCCAGCCCCAGCTGAACGGCATTTTGTTGAAGGTTCTTTAACTTAAAAATTTTGTCCCGGTAATAGGATTCAATAAAATCCTGGATTCCGGACCGGGTAAAAACCTGCAGTACCGTCACGGCGTCCCAGGTTTTAGGAAGTTCCCGGCCGGCAAGTTTGTACTCTTTTTTTGCCCCCTCCAGAAGAAATTCCATTCCTTCGGGAAGCCCCTCCCCTGCCCGGGCGGCGGCAACCAGCTTTTCGATGTCCTGCCCCGCGGTCCGGCGGGCATAATCCCTAATTTGCTCCCGGGAACCCAGGGCAAGGTTCTGCTCATCCTTGGGAACAAAGAAATACCACCGGGCGGTGGGATACAAAAACACAGAGCACAGTCCCACCGTAATAAGCAGAATAAAAAACCGGTACCGTTTTTTCATTTTTCGCCGGTGGAATCTTCCGGGGATCTTTCGCCGGTCTTATCGGCCTTAGCCGAAGCCTCTACGGACGCAATGGCATTCCGGGAAAATTCTATTTTACAGTTTTCGTCTACCTTAAGGATAACCGATCCTTCCCTAACGCTCTGGATAACCCCGTGGATTCCCCCGATGGTTACAATCCGGTCCCCTTTTTTTAGCTCCGCCAGCATACGCTCTGTTTCTTTTTGTCTTTTACGCTGGGGCCGCATAACAAGAAAATAGAAGATCGCAATTATCGGAATAATGGGAAGCAGGCCCATCAAACCCTGCTGGGCATTTCCGCCCGGCGCGGCCATGAGCAGTGAAAAAACAAACTGGTTCATAGTAACATCCTTACGAAATAAGGCCCTTCCAAAGGGTCTACCTTGGAAAAGGCCAGATGATTAGAATACAAGCCTAGCACAAACCCCGGGGATGTTCAAGGGCCGGGGCAAAGGCGCTTAAAAAGATTCCGGGGTTCTGTGGACAGCGAGGGGACTTTCTGTTATTCTTTAAACAGCAGGGACTTTTCCGGAAGGTTTAGGAAATGTCCCCTAAGGAGTAACACATGGGAAAATATATCTGCAAGATCTGCGGTTATGTGTACGATCCCGCCGAGGGGGATCCCGGCGGCGGCATACAGCCCGGCACCGCATTTAAGGATATTCCGGAGGACTGGGTCTGCCCCCTCTGCGGAGTGGGCAAGGCCGATTTTTCTCCCGTTTCATAATGCTGTCCCGGGATCATTTTATCTTTACCATAGGCTACGACGGCCCTGCGGCGGTGGTAGACAGCCAGGGGGCCCGCCGGTACGGGTCCCTCTCTACCGCGGAACTGGCGGAAAAGGGACTGTTCCGGGCAGCCTGGGCTTCGGCGGTTTTTTCCGGCGATGCCGGGGAAAAGGCCCTGGTAGTCGAAGCGTACAACAAAGCCGCCGGAACCTCCTATGGCGCCGGGGGTTTACCGGACCGGCTTTTTGGGGTATTCCCCGTGAATGTTAAACGGGCGATCCTGCTGTAGGCATTTTCCTACTGCCCCAGGATAGACCTGTACTCCGGCTCGTAGCGTTTAAGCTGGGGGTTATTGGGGGCAATGGTCAGGGCCTGCCGCAGATAATACGCCGCCCGGCGCTGGTCCTTCCGGCGGTGGTAAATTTCAAACATCGCTGTCAACGCGTCAAGGTTAAGGGGATCCTCAAAAAGGCTTGACCGCAGGTCGTTCATCAGGGCGTCTTCGCTGGTCCGCAGCCTGGACCGGAGGTAATAGTACCTGCTTTTCTGGGGTCCCCCGGGAACCGCCGCCAGGCGCTGATCGATGATCCGGGACGCTTCGGCCTGCCGGCCCGTCTCGGTAAGGGCGGTGATGTACGAAAATACCGCCTCTTCCCCGGAGGGATCCCGGCCGTAGAGTTCCCGGGCATGGGACAGGGCCGCGGCATAGTTTCCCAGGGCCCGCTCTATCCGGTATGCGTTAAACAGGTCCCTGTCGTTTTTCCGCTGGGCCAGGAGCTTGTCCGAGTAGATTTTAGCGTCCTTCCAATTTTCCTGTCCTATGCTGTTTTCCACCGCCAGGGCCAGCACCGGCGGGGAAGGATCCCCCAGAAGCCGGTTCAGGATCGTCCTGCCTTCGGCCTTCTCCTCTGTCCGGGAGGATCCCAGCAGCAGCCCCGCCATATAGAGGGCTGTCTCCGGGTCCGCGGGGTATGAACGGACCAGGGACCGCAGGTAGTTAAGGGCCGCCCCCTGGTTCCGGTACGCCTCTGCCTGCAGCCGGGCCCGCAAAAAAATATAGCGCCGGCTGGTGGTTTCAATGGAAGCATAGGCGTCCAGGGAGCTTTGGGCCTGCTGGAAAAGGCCCCGGTCCAGCAAAATTCCGGTCCGTAAAAGAAGGACCTCCCCATCCCGGCTGTCCCGGCGGAGCATCCCGTCAATTATCCCGTCGGCGCCGGCCCAATCCTGCCTGTCCGCATAGAGCCGGATCAGCAGCAGCTGCATCTCCCGGTTAGCGGGGTAGCGCCGGGAAAGGTCCTGCAGCCGGGGCAGACCTTCGGCGGCGCCCTGCGAAACAAGAAGCCGGATAAGCCCCAGTTCCGCGGGGTAGCAGAGGGGGGATAGATCCAGCGCCTGCCGGTACGCCGCCTCGGCCCGGGAAGGGTCCCCGGTTTTTTCCAGGGCAAAACCCCGGAACAGCGGAACCAGAACGGACCGGGGATTAAGCTGGGCGGCCCGGTCCAGGTGGGACAGGATATTTCGCAGCGCCGGGGCGGGAAAACCGGCGCCGTAATAGGCCAGAAAAGGAAGCACATACTCCAGAAAATCCCGGGAGCCGGAGGAGGGGGCGGCATAGTTCCCTCCCCCCGCCTCCCGTAAAATTTTGGTATAGGGGTGGTTCAGCGGGGGATTGGCCCCGGAAAAGGAAATGTCGATGTCCGGATAAACCGCCCGGTGAATTTCCCGGGCGGCGGCGGCCAGGGCCCCGGCATCTTCCTGGAGGTTCCGGCCTTGCAGCATCCCGGCGGCTTCTCTAAGGGAATCGGGGGTTCCCAGCTCCACCCGGTAACGCAGATCCTCCGGGGGATTGGCGGCGGTCCCGGGATCGGCCCCCGGGGGAGGATCCGTCCCCCCCCGGGGAGGGGTGGAACAGGAAAAAAATATGCACAGAAAAAACAAAACCGGAATGGCCACCGGAAATTTCACGGAACCTCATCCCTGTCCCCGGACCTGGAGCTGATCGAAAGGAGGATAAGTATAAGGCCCCCCAATAGGATCAACAGGGGCCACCAGTTGACCACAAAGCGTTTAAACGAAAAAGAAACTATCTTAAACGAAAAAACCAGGAGCGCACAGCCAAGGATAACAAAGGCCAGGGAGGGAATAAGGTACTTGTACCGGAAGCCCCCGTAATGCCGCAGCCCCGCGGGCAGCAGGGCCAGGCCGGAAAAGACCGAAATAAGGGGCCAGCCCTGGGCCAGGGTAATGGGGATAATTTTTAGGGTGGAAAGAAAAAGGAAAATTCCGATAAGAATAAGAAAGGCGGCAAAAAACAAATATACGGTACGTTTATTGCGTTTTATCGCTAAACCCGCACAAAAGGCGCCGATAATAACAAAAAGAAAGGACCATAGTACAGAAAGCCGGGAAACCCCCGTCATGGTTCCTAAAAGGAAGCCAATGCCCAGGAGCATTAGGGCCAGGCCGGCAATAAAAACAATATGGGTGGTAACTTGAGAACGGTGACGCATACTACTACTATACCAATTCTTTTCTTCCCTTGCCAATGGGAACCCTTCGTGGTAGGATAATTTGATGAGAACGATCCCGCTGTTTCTGATTGCACTGACCGTCCCCGCCCTTTTGGCCGGGGCCGAAGAACTGGTAAACTACCAGTTGGACGAGGCGGAACATTTGGAAGTAATTCCCAATGAACCCATTACAAGGCCCCTGCGGCAGGTTAAGTATGTTCAACCCTACGCTTCCAAGCCCCACGGCGAAGCCCCGGTTCTGCTGACCCTTACGGGGTTCGACGAAGCCTTGACTCAAAAATACATTGAGCAGTATTCCACCGGGGTGGGCCGCAGATGGCTTACCACGGTGATGCAGCGGAGCGGCCCCTACCTGGCCTTTATTCAGGGCGAAATTGAAAAGCGGGGCCTTCCCCAGGAGCTTATCTACCTGCCGGTAATTGAATCGGCCTATTCGGTTACCGCGGTAAGCCGTTCCGGCGCCACCGGCCTATGGCAGTTCATGCGGAACAGCATTAACCCCTACGACATGAAAATTACCGACTGGATGGACGAGCGCCGGGATTTTTGGAAATCCACCCTGGGGGCGTTGAACAAGCTGGAGACGGAGTATAAGCGGGTGGGAAGCTGGGAACTGGCCCTGTCCGCCTATAACGCCGGCCTGGGGACGGTCCTGAACGCCATGAAGAAACACCCCGGCGCCGACTACTGGGAACTGTGTAAACGGCGGGTCTTTAAAAACGAAACTATCCATTATATTCCCAAGCTTTTGGCGGTGTCCCACATTTTATCCAACCCCCGCCGGTACGGCATTGAACCCCTCTGGCCGGAGGATCCCCAGTGGACCCGCATAGCGGTAAGCCGTTCCGTGGACCTGGGCATGGTGGCGGAACATGCGGGACTTCCCGGGGCGGAACTAAAAAGGGCCAACGGGGAGCTTTTTTACGGCATTACCCCGCCGGACCCTAATTACCACATTAAGGTCCCCGCCGCCCAGGCCGAAGCAATTACCGCGGTGCTGGAAAACCCGGAACTAAGCCTTATAAAGTACTACTTTCACACGATCCGATCCGGGGATACCCTTTCGGGTATAGCCGGCCGTTACGGGGTTTCGGAAAGCCAAATCCGCAGCCACAATCCGGGACTTCGGGACCGGTACCTTAAAATAGGGGTGCGGCTTATTATCCCCGCCCTTAGAGACAGTACCCCCGCCGCCAGGCCCCGGATAGAAAACGTCTCTTTTTCCGGGACCCACCTTGTTAAACGGGGAGAAACCCTCTGGTCCATCGCCCTGGCGTACAACACCAACCCCGAAACCCTGGCACGGATCAACAATATGGGGCTTAACGATACCCTAAGGGAAGGGAGTACCCTTAAAACACCGGCCAGCCAATAATGAACCTGCAGTGCTGCCTTATACCGGTCCTGGCCCTGGGCCTTACGGGCGCCGCCGCCGCCCAGGAGACCCGTATCCGGGGGACCCTGGAATGGGATCGGATGGAGCTGAACGCCGCCGTTACCCTGGACCTGGCCAAGACGGGGATTAGGCTCCCCGCAGGAAGGGCCCGGGCAGAGGCCCTGCTGGAGGATCAGTACCCGGCCCTTATCCAGCCCTTTATCTTTAACATCCGGGTGGATTCATCCTCCACCATAGGGGATCTGGTAGACCGGGGAGGACTATCCCTGCATACCGGGGACAGCTTTGCAAGAAATGCCCGCCACATTCCCCCATCCCTTTTGCCGGATCTTTCCGCTATTTCCGCCCGGTATTCGGTGAACCTTAGGGACATATCCTTGCAGCTTACCCGCCATACCAGACCCCGGGAAGTACAGGGGCCCCTTATTCCCGTTCCGGCGGACCGGTATACGGGAATTGTTATTATGGCCGACGAAGATCTTCCGGTCCACGGCCGTTCTTCCCTGGCCCGGACGGTTCCCTGTCTGTTCCCAAAAATCTGGGACAGCGAGATGACCCTGGTGTACGAACGCAACATGGTGGATCCGAATTTTGACCGGTCCGCTTCCGGGGAAAGCGGCGGGCCGGATTATGCCGGGGGCGCCATGGTCCGGTACGCCGGCCGGGACCGCATCATGGGCCAGGGCCCTTCGGGGATTGACCGGGGCCTTGTTTCCCTGGTGGGAGAAAACCCTTTGCGGATCATAGCCCGGGGACTCTTTGGGGAGGCCCCCACGGACCCGATCATAGACAGGGACGACGCCCTGCTAATCCTTTCCAGTGAATCTAACCGCCGGCTTCTTAGGGAGGGCCGGGTGGTGATAGTGCTGACCAGGGAAGAACTGAAAAAGACCCTTCCGGATACACCATGATAAGAGGGCGCTTACTGTTTTAGGGGGATTACGGTGGTGGTGGTATCCTCCCCTCGCGGAGGAAGGAGCCCCCAATAAAGACAAGTTCGGTAGTACTATTGTTGTACCGGAATTTTTTTACATCACCGTTGGTTAGATGATAGGTATAATATTCCACAACCAGAGCTGTAGTAAGGCTTGTCGCCTCCGAGGTAAGTAACGCGGTAATGCCGCCGGGAGGGGTCAAGAGGGCCGTTACGGTGATTTTTGCATTATTTGGATAGGGGGTTCCTGCAAGGTACACCGGGTTATTGGGGTGGACCACCGCGGGACCGCCCATTCTGAAATAGCAGCCGGCATCCTGAACATATACCCCGCCGCCCTGTACTGCGGCGGTGTTCCCTCCGATCGTTCCCCCGCTCATATTGAGGACACCGCTGCTAGTCACAGATACTCCGCCGCCATGGCCGCCGTAATTCCCGCTGATGCTTCCGCCGCTCATGGTAAAACCCGCGCTGCTTATGGTACATACCCCGCCGCCAAAGCCGCTGCCGCCCAGGGCCCTATTCCCGCTGATCGTTCCGCCGGACATCGTGAAAATGCTCTGATTGTATACCCCGCCGCCGCTGGTGCTGGAAGTATTCCCGCTGATGCTTCCTCCGGTCACGGTAAAGCTGCCACTGACAACGTATACCCCGCCGCCGCCGGTGCCGGAGGCAGAGCTGGTGACGGTATTCCCGCTGATACTCCCCCCGGTCATGGTAAAGCTGCCGGTGGAGACGCATACACCGCCGCCATAGGTGTCGGCGGTATTTCCGCTGATTGTTCCCCCGGTCATGGTAAAGCTGCCACTGGCAACGTATACCCCGCCGCCGCTGTTGCCATGGTTGTTCCGCAGTTCCGCCCCATCGTTCAGGGCCAGGTTTCCGCCGCCAACCTTGATCAAGGAATCAGTGAGGGCAGGACTGTTCCCATCCAGCGCCAGTCTTTCCTTGTCACGGCCCCCCCCCAGCACAAGCGTGCCGCCGGGCTGTACCTCAAACATCGAGCCAAAAAATCCCGCCGCCCGGCGGATTGTCTTTTCTTCACCGTTCCCCGCATAGGCTTCCACGGTGATTGTTTTACCGCCTATGAAGATCGTCGCGGAAAGAAAAATGTCGGTCATGATCGTAAAAGCCCCGGATCCCCCCAGGGGAACGGCCCCTATGGCGGCGGCCAGTTCTTCCCCGGTTTTTACCGGGTGCAGGGAAAGGTGGTAGTCGATTTCTTCTTTTAGGGGGGCGTTCAGGGCGTCGCAGCCGCAGAATATACCGAGTACAAGCAAAAGGACCGGCGGAAGGGGCCGCTTTCCGGGCCGGGACCGGCTGTTACATCGCACCAATGCCATACGGCAAGCTTACCACAGAAGGGAAATTTGTCAATGCCCAGTAAGATTAGTATGGGGCATTACGTACCCCCAATGGTACCGTTGTTTTTTATACCATGATCGAGTACACTGAAAAAACCCCCAATTGTTTTTCGGCATAATCCGGCGCTGTCTGGTACCGTGCCGCGCTTGTTTTGTCCAAGGCGCCCCTTCACACTTAAAGTTGAGCTGCGGTACAAAGAATCCCGATTGCCGGACTGCCGGGGCCGAAATTGTGCTATTCCGGGAGTGTATTTTGAGTAAAAAATGTAATTTTCTGCTGCTTATTTGCGCCGGCAATGTGATCAACACGCTTATTGTATTTGCCCTGTGGTTTTTGTTCAGGAACCCCCAGGTTCCCCTTTCCGTCATGCCGGTGCGGGTGGGGCTGCCGGGGCTGGCCTTCATCGTCCTGTCCACCCTCCTCATGGGCTCCAAGGCCCGGTTGTTCGATTCCGCCGCTTTTAAAACCACGGGAGAAGCCTATGCCGGGACCCTAAAAAAAATCGGCGCCGTGCCGCTTGGGATGATCGCCCTGTTTACGGCATGCGAGAACGCCCTTTTGGCGGGGCTTTTTGCCCAGGGCGTTTCCATCGGAATTCCCCCGGGGATGGGGACCACCCTGTACCTTGTATGCCTGTCCCTGGGGCTGCTGGTGGGAACCTTTATCTATGTGTTGAGCGACCGGCTGGTATCGGCCACCCTTATCTCCGGATCTCTTACGGGATATCCCCGGGAACTGCGGGAGGGGCGGCAGAGCATTAAGATGCTGATTATTCCCATCGCGGTAACCATTATTTCGATCCTCTACAGCCTTTCCGCCACCCTCCTGGTCCTTACCCGGGCGGGGGGAAGCATCGGGAATCTGGACGGGGGAAACCGGGCCGCCCTGGGGGGGCTTATCCTCTTCCTGGTGCTGGTGGTGTTTGCCCTGGCTCTTACGCTTAAGAAAAGCACCTCCGCCCTGTTTGATTCGGTGATTGTGCAGCTTGAAAATTTATCCTCCGCCCAAAAAGATCTAACCCGGCGTATTTCCATCTGTTCCGTGGATGAGGTGGGCACCATCGCGGGGATGGTCAACAGTTTTTGCGAAAATATGGGAACCGGCATGCGGGACATTAAGGCCGGCCAGGGGCATCTAACCGCTTCGGGCCTTAAGCTGGGGGAACACGCCGCCGGCATGGCCTCGTCTTTGGAGCGCATTTCCGGGGCGGTGGAACAGGTCCGGGCAAAAACCGGCGAGCAGATGCACAGCGTCACCGAATCCTCCGCGGCGGTGCAGCAGATCACTCAAAACATTGAATCCCTGGACAACTCCATCGGCACCCAGGCGGCCAGCGTAAGCGAGGCGTCCGCGGCGGTGGAAGAAATGATCGGCAACATCGCCTCCATCGGCGCTGTGACGGAAAAGATGACCGCCCAGTTCAAGACCGTGGGGGACGCCGCCGCCGCGGGGAGCGCCATACAGCGGGAAAGCAGTACCAGGATAAAAGAAATTGTCGAGCAGTCCCAGGCCCTGCAGGAGGCAAACCGGATCATCGCCACCATCGCCGCCCAGACAAACCTTCTGGCGATGAATGCCGCCATTGAAGCGGCCCACGCGGGGGAAGCGGGCCGGGGCTTTTCCGTGGTGGCCGATGAAATACGGAAACTGGCGGAAAATTCCTCCGCCGAATCCCAGAAGATCAGCGCCGAGCTAAAACAGGTTGTGGAGACCATTACCCACATTGTAAAAAATGCCAAGACATCGGAAGAATCCTTTGTCCAGGTTTCCGGCAGGGTGGACGAAACGGACAAGCTGGTACAGGAGGTACACAACGCCATTAGGGAACAAAAGGAAGGGGCCGGCCAGGTTATGGAGGCCCTAAAGGTGATGAACGACGTAACCGCCGAGGTCAGCACCGGTTCCAAAGAAATGCGGAAGGGCAGCGAATCCATGCTAAGGGAGATAGGCTCCCTGCAAACCCAGACCGGGGAAATAGCCCGCAGCATTTCCCAAATGGCCGGGGACATACAAACCGTCAACGCCGGGGCCAAAGAAATTTCCCAGCTGGCCCTGACCAATCAGGGGGCCATTGCCTCGATTTCCCAAATCGTGGATAGTTTTGAGGTTTGACCGGGCCCATTGTCCGGCCTGTACAAACCCTAGGACTTTGTCGCCCTTCGTGCGTAAAACCCCGGAAAATCCACAAGCGCCACAGGCTGCTAGTAGGTTGATTACACTAAATGACCTGTTATGCGAAATACCGCCTAAAATTTTAACAAAATTTAGCATAAAATATTGATAAACCAATCAAAATACAGTATCGTATAAAATAAGATGGTAAAATATGATAAATTTAGTCAAAGATATTAAACCAATTTCCTATGTAAAGGCCCATACGGCTGATGTTTTGAAACAGATTGAAGAAAAGAACAATCCGGTTGTTATTACTCAAAACGGAAAAATAAAATAGAAAATAGTGTACGGCGGTACTTCGCATAACAGGACTGGATGTGCTTTTTTGTCCTGCCGGACAAACCGGGCCGGTAGGCGGCTCGGCCTCCGCAACGGCTAGGTCGTTACGCTGCGCTCCATTCCCACGCCGCTGTTCCGGCACAGTTTGACGGCCCTGGTCTTTGCTGCGCAAAGCCCTTATCCGGCCCGCCAAACCGTCGTAAACAGCCGGAACGATAAGCGAAAAAGGCGGGAATAAGAATATAAACCACCAAAAACGAAGGTTCGGTTCGACTTCGCCTTTGTGGTTAATTTCTCTTTCCCTTTTGTAATTGCTCATATCAGTATTTTTAGTCCAATCAAGGTACTAGCAGTTTGTTGCGCTTCGCGCACAAAAGGTATAAAAATCCACGAAGTGCCACAGGCTCCTAGGGAAGGGCAAAAATCCCATCGTCTTGCCCGGACCGTAAAAATATGGTACTTTGCAAAACAGTGGGTATAAGAAAACTTCTGCTTATGGCGCTTTCCCTCCTGTCCCTGGGCTGTACGGGCGGAGATACCGCTCCCCGGGTGGAATTTGTTCTGGGTACCTTTTGCCGCATCGATCTGTATGAAAGCGCAGATCCCAAACTGTACGACCGGCTTTTTTCCCGGCTTGCCGAACTGGATCGTATGTTAAGCGTCAACAGATCCGATTCGGAACTTTCCACCCTGAACCGCAGCGCCGGTTTAGAAGCCGCCGCCATTTCCCCGGAGCTTAGGACCGTACTGGACCGGGCCCTTTTCTTTGCCGAAGCATCCGGCGGCGCCTTTGATCCCACCGTGGGACCCCTGGTAAAGCTCTGGGGCATAGGTACAGAAAACCCCCGGGTTCCTCCGGCGGAAGAAATTCAGGAAGCCCTGGATCTGATCCATTGGCGGGACCTGGAACTTCGGGCGGACGGGACGGCCCTTCTCCGCCGGCCGGGGATGGCGGTGGATGCGGGGGGCATTGCCAAGGGCTATGCGGCGGATGAACTGACGGCGATTCTTCGGAGGGCAAAGGTTCCCCGGGCCCTGATCGATCTGGGGGGGAATATCTATGTCTGGGGTGGTAAAAAAGACAATACCCCCTGGCGTATCGGCGTCCAAAACCCCCTGGACAGCCGGGGAACTTACGTGGGTATTCTGGAAACCTCCAGCGCTTCGGTGGTTACCTCCGGCATATACGAGCGGTTTTTTATGGGAGAAGACGGTACGCGGTACCATCACATCTTTTCCCTTGGAACCGGGGAGGATGGGGACAAACCGGGATACCCCGTGGACAACGGCCTTCTATCTGTCACGATTCTGGCAAAATCGTCCATGGACGCCGACGCCCTTTCCACCGCCTGCTTTGCCCTGGGGTACGAAAGGGGCTGCGCCCTGGCGGAATCTGCCGGGGCAAAGGCCATATTTATTTTTGCCGACAAAACCCTCCGGGGCAGCGCCGGCGCCCTGGACACCTTTACGCTGATGGACGAAACCTTCCGTGTTGAAACAACCCCGTAGTCCCGGTATTTTCAATAGGGTTGTTCAAAACCTTCATTTTATGAACAACAACCGCTTAAAAAATGAATTCGGGGGGAAAATTGCGCCGATTCCCCTTATTTTTCTGTACAAGCCGGATTTTTCGTATTAAAATTGAGAGACCCATGAGAAAAATAACAATTGGCCTTGCACAGTTTGAACAGGACAGTTCCGGCTGGGCCGCCGCCCGCCGGGCAGTAATGGAATTTCACATCCGCCGGGAAGTGCGGGAAAAGCATGGACTGGAAGCGGCCCTTTTTTCCCTTACGGGAAATGTCATTTTAGCGGACCTGCGGCAGGTGCGGGCTTTTACGGCAAAACTTAACGGATCCCTGGAACCTTCCCGGCGGCTTAAGGCGGGGGAACTTAATGCCATGGGGCTTATTGACGAGATCCTCCACTATATGGTGGCCCTGTACCGGGAGCAGGTTCAAAACGACGTGTTCGAGCAGGCCCTTTCCCGGCTGGAAAACAGGCTGGGGCCGGGCCGTATGGGGGATCTGTTTAAAAGGTTCGCGGGCCAATTCCCCCCCCAGGTGGTGTATGCGGGGCAGAGTTCCGTAGAAACATACCTTGAATCCAGTGAGGGGGGCGAAAGCTGCAAAGCCCTTTCCCTGGAAGAGCTGCTCCTGCTGGCGCTGGCAAATCTTAACCCCGCGTTTAAGAATTTTTTATTTATGTTCCACGATACGGATCTGGCCCGGGAAACGGTATACCCCGCGGCAATCGAAGAACTGCAGAATTTTTTTGCGGAACTTCCCCCCTTTGGCCCCGACGGCCAAAGCCTGTGGGATCTTCTGCGGGCCCCTGCGCTGGCCTCTCCCGATTCCCTGCTGGGGCAGCTTGAATTTATGCGGAAGCACTGGGGCCTTTTGCTGGGAAAGTACATGGCCCGGCTTCTTGTGGGTCTGGACATTATCAAAGAAGAAGAAAAACCGGCATTCTTTGGCCCCGGTCCCAGCGAAGCCTACACCTACGGCAATCTGGAAAACGAATATGAACGGTTTAGCCCGGATCAGGAATGGATGCCCAGGACCGTCCTTATTGCAAAAAGCACCCTGGTGTGGCTCTTTCAGCTTTCCCAAAAATACCACCGGGAAATTACCCGGCTGGATCAGATCCCCGATGAAGAGCTGGACGAACTGGCCCGCCGGGGATTTACCGGACTCTGGCTTATCGGCGTCTGGGAACGGAGCAATGCCTCCAAGACCATTAAACAGTGGACCGGCAACCCCGAAGCCGCCGCCAGCGCCTACAGCCTCTACGACTATGATATTGCCGGCGAGCTGGGGGGCTGGGGCGCCCTGGGCAAGCTGAGGGAACGGTGCTTCCACCGGGGAATTAGGCTTGGTTCCGATATGGTCCCTAACCACACGGGCATTGACAGCCGCTGGATAGTGGAACATCCGGACCGCTTTCTGCAGCTTCCCTATGCGCCCTTCCCGGGATACAACTTTAACTGCGGCAACCTTTCCGGCCGGGACGATATAACGGTTCAAATTGAAGAACATTACTTTACCAGGACCGATGCGGCGGTGGTATTCAAGCGCATCGACAACCGTACCGGGGAAGTCCGGTACATTTACCACGGCAACGACGGCACCTCCATGCCCTGGAACGACACCGCCCAAATTGACTTTCTTAATCCCGAAGCCCGGGAAGCGGTAATCAAAACCATCGTGGGGGTATGCCAGCAGTTTCCCATTGTCCGCTTTGACGCCGCCATGACCCTGGCAAAGCGCCACATACAGCGGCTTTGGTACCCCGAACCGGGGCAGGGCGGCGACATAGCCAGCCGGGCAGAACATGCCCTAAGTACCGGTGAATTTAACCGCCGCATACCCAACGAATTTTGGCGGGAAGTGGTGGATCGCTGCGCCGCCGAGGCCCCCCACACCCTGCTCCTGGCGGAAGCCTTTTGGATGATGGAGGGATATTTTGTCCGTACCCTGGGGATGCACCGGGTTTACAATTCAGCCTTTATGAACATGCTTAAGAACGAAGAAAACGCCAAGTACCGGGCCACCATTAAAAACACCCTGGAATTTGATCCGGAGATCCTTAAACGGTTTGTGAATTTTATGAACAACCCCGACGAAGAAACCGCGGCGGCCCAGTTCGGCAGGGGGGACAAGTACTTTGGCATCTGTACCCTCCTTGTAACCATGCCGGGGCTCCCCATGTTCGGCCACGGCCAAATTGAGGGGTTTGAAGAAAAATACGGCATGGAATACCGCCGGTCCTACCGGGATGAAAAGCCCGATCAGTATCTGGTGGACCGCCACGAAGGGGAGATCTTTCCCCTGATGAAAAAACGCTACCTTTTTTCCGGCAGTACCGGTTTCTGTCTCTACGATTTTTTTGCCGGTGATTCCTTGAATGAAAATGTATTCGCCTATTCCAACCGGTTCGAGGGAGAGGGGGCCCTGATCCTTTACAACAACAGTTACCACCAAACCGCAGGGTGGGTTAGGGACGGAGCTTCGGCCATACCCCAAAAAGACGGCAGTTACCGCCGGGACAGCCTTTGTTCCGCCCTGGGCCTTTACGGCGAAGAAGGCCGCTTTGTCTTGATGCGGGAACAACGGGCAGGGCTATGGTTTATCCGCTCGTCAAAGGACATGGCCGAACGGGGGCTTTTTGCCGCCCTTAAGGGATACGAAGCCCAGGTGTTTTTGGAAATCCACGAAGTACAGGACGACGAGCGGGGCTGGTGGGCCCGGCTGAACCATGATTTAAACGGCCGGGGAGTTCCCGACATAGGGGCCGCTAAGATGGACATTATTCTGGGGGAACTCTATTACCGGTTTAAGGAAATTATTAAACCCGTGGTTGAACCGGAATTGTTAAAACCCCGGATAACGGCCTTTGTTGAAACCGCCCGGAAATTTATCGGCGGCGCCGGTGTCTATGAGCCCTGGATCCGGGGGCAGATCTCCGCGGAACCGCCGGCCCCGGCGGGAGAGAAAACCCCAGAGGAAAAAACGGCCCCGCGGTCCCAAAAACCCGGAACCAGCCCCCGGGAGAAACAGCCGGATCCTGAAGAGGTCTGGGATCACTTTGCGCTGTACCTTGAAAGGATACTAAAGATCCCCGGAGAATTTGAGGATACGGATGTCCCCGTACAATCTCTGCTGGACAGTACCCTGGCGGCCCTGGCCTATGCCTATGGAATCCTGTCCCTGCTGAGGCTGGTTATCGGCGGAGAAGCCCCGGGGGCGGAGGCCGTTTCTCTGGCAAGTCACTGGCAGCTGGACCGGAAACTCTGCGAAAACCTGGGGGCCCTGGGGGTGGATTTCCCCGCCGCCCGGAACGGGGTAGAGATAATGAAGGCGGTCCTTGGCCGTGTACCGGGGACCGCTCCGAATGTCTCTGCGGTCAAAGCTAAATCTCCCAAGGCCCTGGCCCGGGGGATTATCCTGGATAATTACGATGCCGGGGACTTTCGCCGTGTCCTGGGAATAAACGTATTTGACGATACCACCTGGTTTAACAAGGAATCCTTTGAACGGGTCCTGCAATACGGATCCGTCTTTGCCGCCATCGAAAGCGGTGATTTTTCCCTTGTTAAAAGGATCCGCGGGGAACTGCAAAGGGCAGAAACAAAGTCCGGTTACGATTTAATCAAATTTATCGAAGCCCTTAGCCCCGCGGTAAAGAAACCGGGTAAAACAGCACCGGCGGAACCCTAGCAGGTTGATTACACTAAAGGGAACCTCTAAAAACTTCAGTTTTTAGAGGTTCCCTAAATGACCTGATAAGCGAAAAAAGACGAGAAAAAGAATATACACCACCAACGAACCTTCGGTTCGACTTCGCCTTTGTGGTAAAATTCTTAAAAATGCTTTTTAGCCAATCAAGCTGCTAGAGACCGGCGGGAGCCCGCTGGGCCTCCGGGGGAAGGTTGATTCTAAAATGGGCGGCGGTCATGTCAAGCCCTTCCTCCCTAAAGCAGCACTGAATGTTGGCAAATAACTCCGAATAAATTGCCGGTATCCGGTTTATTTCCTGGATATACGCATTGATCTGGTAGTGGGCATAAAAATCGTCCAGGGCCGTTTGGAGTACAAAGGGCGCCGGTTCCCGGAGCACATGGGTTGTTTTAAGGGCCGCATCAATAAGAAGCCGGTGTATGGTTTCCCAGGGGGTGCTGTATCCGAAGGTTATTTCGGCGTAAATAATAAGGCCCTGTTCTTCCGTGGACGTGTGATAATTGATAATGCTGGAGGTAAGGACCATGCTGTTGGGAAACGTGACATACTCGTTTTTATGGGTCCGCAGCCGGATAATGACGGGCGATTTTTCCACCACAAAACCTGTTACATTCTGGAGCTGAATGCGATCCCCAAGCTTAAAGGGCCGCATGTACGTAAGCACCACCCCCGCCACTAAATTGTTTATGGCCGAGGATGATCCAAGGGAAAAAATAACCCCCACAAACACCGATACGGCCTGAAAGATTCGGGAATGTGATCCGGGCAGGTACGGATAAATTATCGCCACGGTAAATGTATAGATTAGGACCCGGAGGATGTTAAATGTGGGCTGGGCCCAGTCGGGATAGAACCCCGGAAGAACAAGCTTTCCCCTTTCAATCCGGGTAGCAAAAAATTTAAGGGACCGGATTACATATTTTGCAATTACAAGAAAGATAATAATGGAGATAAGGTTGGGAATGTACTGGATAAAACCCAGCGCTATTTGCTTTAGGGGAGTAAGGATATAGCCAAAGAGGGTGGCGGCAAGATCCTGGGTTGGGGCAAAAAGGCTGAATATCAATGGGATTATAAGAAAAAGCTGGACAAAAATAAGCACGTACCGAAAAATCTTGATAATAAAATAGCAGGTATCCAGAATTTGGGAGGTTTCCAAAATTCGCAGTTTTTTAATAGTCAAAGAAGGAACATGTTTTTTTACCAGGACTTCGACCCGCTTTTGGAGCCACCGGAGAAAAAGCACCGTAAGCCAAATGAGGATAATCTGGATCAGGGCAAAGGCCGCCGCAATAGAAAACCGCGTGGTTAGGCTGAATTTCGAGGCATCCCCTAAAATTATTGCCGTTAGGCGTTTCCACCAATTCATACTACCCCTAAGTATAATACCAAAGGGGGTTTTGTCATATACCGTAAAACCGGGTTTTGAATTATTTGCTGGGTCAGGGTTAGCCGTTTACGGCGGTCCCCGGAATGTCTCATCTTAAAATGTAAGCTTAGGGGAGAGCTTGTGATATTTCCCCTTCCCTGGTATACTCAAATCCATGAAAGAGCCGCTGGAACTTTTACGGGAATCGGGGGCCATGCTGGAGGGGCATTTTCTTCTGTCCTCGGGCCGGCATTCGGATAAATACTTTCAGTGTGCCAGGCTTCTTCAGTAT
>JAISLT010000031.1 GCA_031277165.1 Spirochaetaceae bacterium | reverse complement strand
TGCCAGCCCAACGGGCTGATTAAACCAGACGGTACTATAAATTTCCTATCGAACGAGCCTCCCCGCAAATATGGCAACGCTTAGGGATAC
This sequence comes from Spirochaetaceae bacterium, assembly GCA_031277165.1. Classification (GTDB taxonomy): domain Bacteria; phylum Spirochaetota; class Spirochaetia; order Treponematales; family Breznakiellaceae; genus JAISLT01. Next base: position 14,234 of record JAISLT010000031.1, on the reverse strand, counting down.
CCCGGAGCTCTGCTCCGGGGAGGCTCATTCACGATGCCTTCTTTGCCGGCATAAAAGCCCCCGAACTGACCGGCAGGGGGTGAACGAATCGCTAGTTATTGACAATAAACACCCTAAACAGTGTAAACAGTTTAGGTATTTATGGTGTTTTCCCCGATTGCCCTGGAGATTTTCTCCCGTGCCGCGACAAAGTCCAGCACTTGGGGCGGCGTGGCTGTACCGCTCCATTATGGCCCCGGATTTGTGCCCAGCCAGGGCCTGGATTTCAAGGTCGGGTATGCCGGCTTGCCGCCCCAGGGTGATGAAGCTGTGGCGGCAAGAATGGAATGAGATGTTCCGGCGGAGCTGTTCCGAATCGTCTATGACTTTTTTCCATCCTTGTCCACGGTCATTTTGTTTATGCCGGCCGCCAATAATTCTACGGTCAAAGCCCGGCGGAAAAAATTATTCCCCAAAGGTTCTCCCGGCCTGCGCGTTCCTTCAAAGACAAAACAACCCGGCGCCGGCTTCCGCGATATATGCCGGACCGCTTCCATGACCAAGGCAACTGGCGCCGGGAAAGGGACCATCCGTCTATTTTCCCGTACCGCCCCGCCTTTTTGCATTTCGGAGCCTTTAAGCCTTCCCCATCTATCCAGTTATGGCACACGGTGATGAGCCCTTCGCCAATGTCCACCCATTGGAGGCTCCGGATTTCCCCGCGGCGTAAACCGCACAACAGCCCCAGAAGTACCGCGAGCCTGGTCCTGGGGTCTTTGGCAGGGGCTCGTACCAGGGCAGCGGCCTCTCCGATGTTTTTGAAGGGGCCCCGGTCAATTCCCTCCCGGCTGACCGCATAACGGACGGCTACCCTCATGGATTGCAGTACCATATTGACCCTGCGTCCTGAGAGTCCTCTCCCGACGGCCCAGGTCATCCAGTCCCGGATTACCCCGGCGGTGAGGGATTGAAGTGATACGCCCCGGAAGCCGGGGAAAGGTTCTATGTGCCGTTCCACATCGTCATGATGCAGTTTGATATATCCGGCGGATAAAGGCTTCTTTTTGACCTGAGAACATTCCCGGACATAAGGAGAATCCGGGGTCCAGAATTCGGCGATATACCGCACAAACAGCCGATCCGGGGCATCCTGCCTAAAACGGATAGTCTTGAGCATGGTCCGCGCCGCTTCCCCGGCGTCATTCCGGCCGCCGCCCCGGCCCTTTACGGGGATCCCGGTTGAACGGATATAGGCGTATCTCCGGCTTGTTTCATCCCAGTAACGGGCATACCAAAAATATCCGGCTTTTGTCTGTTTACGGTAAATACAATAGGGGGGCGTGGGGTTTTAACGGACGCATATCATCTTCCTTCCCCTGAAGTATTGAGGTACTAAGGTACCTTGCTGTGTACCTCAGGGCTTTTCGTGTGATACGCCCTCCGTTTTCGGTCAGGCTAATTCCTTATCCTGTAAGGATTTGCGGCCAAGAAGACTTGAACTTCCATGCCTCTCGGCACCAGCACCTCAAGCTGGCGTGTCTACCAGTTCCACCATGGCCGCAGTACAAGGCCTATGGTATGGAATTAAGAGTTTGCTGTCAATATGTCGATGATCAATCTATGAAGTACCATCATGCTGTTACCGCCCTAGGTGTGGCGGCTTTTATAGTAACGGGCTGTGCCAGCGGAGGTTCCGCCGTTTTTTCGCTCCTGGAAAAGGGAAAAACCCAGGAAGCCCAGGCGCTTTTTGCCGGTAAAGCTTCTTTGGATGAAAGGGATGGCCAGGGAAGGACCCCCCTTCATGCGGCGGCGGAGACGGGGGATGCGGAAATGATCCGGTTTCTGCTGGCCCTGGGGGCCGATCCGGATGCCCTGGACAACCAGGGCCGCAGTCCCTTGGGAATAGCCGCCGCCCGGCTTGATCCGGAGTCTGCCCGGCTTTTGACGGCCGCGGGGGCGGATATTCACCGTCCCCTGAGCGGCTCGTCCACGGAAACTCCTGCGTTAATTGCCGTCCGTGACGGGGGATCTCTGCTGGAGGCCCTGACAACCAAAGATACGGTGAACAGCCAGGGGCCCGGGGGGCTAAGCCTCTTCCACCTGGCGGGCCAGGAAGGGGCCGCCGGATCCGTTCCGATCCTTACCGCCGCCGGGGGCCGGATCAACGAAAAGGATCAAGAGGGAAAAACAGCCCTGGACTATGCATTTACTAGGACCGATTCAATCGACCATGCCAGGACCGCGGAAAAACTTGTCCTTGCGGGGGGACATTCAAGTTATCCCTTTTATGAATACTTTGCCCCGGCGGCCCGGAGTTCCAACTACAATATCCGGGTTGCCGACGGCTACACGGCCCTGCATTATGCCGCCCGGGAAGGGTATTCCGGTTACATTGATTTTATCCTTGAAAAAAACATCGACGTGAACATAAAAAACAATTCCGGCGCCACGGCCTTGCATGAAGCCAGCCGTTTTGGGCAGCCGGAAACCATGGAACAGCTTATTGCCAGGGGAGCGGAAGTAAATGCCCAGGATGCCAAGGGTAACTCTTCCCTCCATCTGGCAAGCCCGGCGGAACGGCATATACAGGTAATAAGGGTACTTTTGTCCCAGGGGGCCAATCCTAACCTTAGGGACGAACACGGGGAGACCCCCCTGCATGTGGTAATTACCCTGGGCAGACCGGTGGAAACCATCGCCGCCCTTGTTGAGGGGGGGGCGGATGTGACAAGCCGCAATATCGAGGGAAAGACCGTCTTATATTTGGCGGTGGAATACCACCGGACCGATCTGATCCCCCTGTTTTTATCCCAGGGGGCTGATATTTTTGCCGCCGATAACGGGGGGATTACTCCCCTGGAATTTGCCCTAAAAGAAAACAACGCCGGGGTCTTGGAGGCCCTTTTAACCGAAGAAACGGTAACCCAAAGCGACAGCGCCGGGAATACCCCCCTGCACATTGCGGTAAAAACCAAGGCCGGAGCGGCCATGGTGGGAATGATCCTGGACAAACATGCGGCGGTAAACGCCCGGAATAAAGAGGGAAATACGGCCCTGCACATGGCCAACATGGTAAACGATGAGCCCGCGGGAACTCTTTTGCTTTCCCGGGGGGCGGATATCTTTGCGCCGAACTCCAACGGGGAAAATCCCCTGTATCTGGCCTTCCATTCTCCGGGGCCTGTACGGCAGTGGATGTTGACACAGAAAACCATGGAGGCCCAGGACGGCCTGGGAAATACGGCCCTGCATTATGCCGCCCAGTGGAAACTGGCCAGGCATATTCCCCTGTTGATGCAAAAGGGGGCTAAACTGGAAGCGGTGAATGCCACCGGAGAGACCCCCCTGTTTTGGGCATCCCGGGCAAATTCCCCGGAAACCATTACGGCCCTTATTGCCGCGGGGGCCCTGGTAAATGCCCGGGATTCCCTGGGGAACAGCGCCCTCCACTGTGCGGTACGATGGAACGCCCAGTCCTCCATCGAGCCGCTGACGGCCGCGGGAATCAGCGTGAATTCCCAAAACCTGGCGGGAAAATCCCCCCTGCACGAGGCGGTACGGCTGGGCCTTACATCTTCCGAAAGCATACTGATTAACAAACGGGCCAATATTGAAATCCGCGATATCCAGGGAAATACCCCCTTAATGGAAGCGGTCCAGGGGGGCTTTCCCGGATCGGTGGAACGGCTGGCCGAGGCGGGGGCGGATCCTATTTCCCGGAATAATACCGGGGACACTCCCCTCCATGTGGCGGTAAGCCTCCAGCGTTCCGATCTGGTGACGATACTCCTTAATAACGGCGCCCCCATCCACGCCCGCAACTCCCAGGGACTTACCCCGTTCCAGATCGCCCTGACCAGTTCCCCCGCGATAGTTTCGACCCTGCTTACCAAGGATCGTATTCTGGCCTCCGACGACAACGGCCTGTCCCCCCTGCATATTGCCATCAAAGACCGGTCTGCCCCTTCGATGATTAGGACCATTATCAATGGGGGAGCTAAGATCTCCGCGGTAGATTCCGAAGGCCGTACCCCCCTGCGCCTGGCCCTGGACCTTAATGCCATGGAAGAAGCCAAGCTCCTGTCCGATGCGGGATCCAATGTGTTCTTTCCGGCGGCGGATGGAAAAACCCCTGCGTCCGTGGCCCTGGAGAAAGGCGAGGGAGCGGTCCGGGCTGTTTTTTCCGGCGCTGCGGTTAATGCCCTGGACGGTACGGGAAATACGGTGCTTCACTATGCGGCCCAGACAGGGAGGGTTGATATGATAACCATACTGCTGGAATTGGGGGCTAATAAAAATATCCGGAACATTGCTTCGGAAAGTCCCGCAGAAATTGCCCGCCGGTGGAACCACGAGGGAGCGGCGGCGATGCTTCAGTAGCGCTCTGTTTCAAACTGAAGCCGGTACAGCCTGGCGTAAAGGCCGTCCTTGGCTATGAGTTCCCCATGGGTTCCCTCTTCTATGAGGGAACCCCCGGACAGAACCAGGATCCGGTCCGCATGGCGTATGGTAGAAAGCCGGTGGGCAATGACAATGGAGGTTCTGCCCGCAAGGATCCTCTGTATTCCCCATTGGATAAGCCGTTCCGTTTCCGTGTCGATGGAACTGGTGGCTTCGTCCAGGATTACCAGGGCCGGATTATGGGCAATAACCCGGGCAAAGCTTATAAGCTGCCGCTGACCGGAGGAAATATTAGAGGCCCCTTCTGAAAGGACCGTATCGTAACCCAGGGGGAGGGCGCTGATAAATTCATGGGCATGGACGGCCCGGGCGGCTTCGACAATTTCTTCCGTGGTTAGAGGAAGTCCCAGGGAGATATTTTCGGCCACCGTACCGGAAAAAAGGAAGACCTCCTGCAGCACGGGAAGAATCGTCCGGCGCAGTTCCTGCAGCGGTATGTCCCCAATGGGGATGCCGTCCAGGGTGATGCTTCCCCCCTGTATATCCCACAGCCGGGTAAGGACATTGGCGATGGTGGTTTTTCCGGCCCCGGTATAGCCCACAATGGCCGCCATTTCCCCGGGGTTTACGATGAACCCCAGATTCTTTAGAACCGGTTCCCCCTCGTTGTAGGAAAAAACAACGTCCCGGAATTCGATCCGTCCCCTGGAAAGACTTTTACCCTGCCCATCCTCGATGCTCCGTGTTCCGCCGCCGGGGATTGCCTCTTCCGTATCCAGCAGGGCAAAGACCCGTTCGCCGCCGGCCATGGCAGATTGGAGAAGGGTATACTTTTCTGCGATGTCCATCACCGGTGAATAAAAGAGCCCCACCAGGTTAATAAAAGCCACCAGCACCCCCAGAGAAAGGGAAAGGTTAAGGACAAAATTGGCCCCCAGGGCGATAACCACCGCCGTTGTAAAGACCGAAAGAAAATCTATGATGGGCCGAAAGATCGCATACACGTACATTTCCGCCATATTGGCCTTGAGCAGTTCCCTGTCCCGGTCTTCAAATTCCCCCATGCTTCTTTTTTCGGCCATAAAAAGCTGGACCACCTGTATTCCCGAAAGACGTTCGGAAAGGTACGAGTTTACCCGGGACGAAGCGCTCCGCTGCCGCCGAAAGGCGTCCCGGGCCTTAAACCGGGACAGGGCCGTAACCAGAAGTACCGGAGGCAGGGTTAGGATTGTTATAAGGGCCAATTTGGGGGAAAGGATAAACAGGGTTATTAAGGAGCCGGTCATAATAGACAGGTCCTTTAAGAAGGCAATAAGCACGTTGGTAAAGAATTCGTTGATTGTTTCTACATCTCCGGTAAGGCGGGTTACGATGCGGCCCACGGGATTACGGGAAAGAAACGCCGTGGACTGTCCGGCGGTTTTTTTAAACAGTTCCAGCCGTATGTCCTTCATTACCCGCTGTCCTATAAGCACGGATGTCCAGGTTTCCACAAAGGTAAATCCAAAGGTTAGAACCAGAATTACCAGGATAAGCATGACCGTCCGGGTAATCCGGGCCAGGTCCTGTCCCCGGAGGATCCGTTTTTCTTCTCCATCGATTTTTGCCAGGTCTTCGGCTTTGATGGCGGCGCCGTCATTTCCACGGACAAACAGGGCGGGATATTTTTCGATTATCTTTTCTATTTTTTCTTTGGTCCCCGGGGGGCCTGAATGTATGGAAAAGGCGTACCAGCGGCCTTCTGCCAGAATCCCCGCGGACCGGAGGGCCCTTTCTTCCCCGGCGGAAAGCCGGATTTTTTCGTCCCGGGGAACAAAGAGGTAGGGCCCGGCCTTGATGGTATCGCCGGCCAAAATCAGATCCCTGAGGGATTCAAGGGCATCTGGCCCCAACAGGCCGGAAAAATCCTCCGGGGCCCTGCCATTCAGAAGAAGGGGAAGGTACTGGGATATTACCGCCCGGTCTATAAGGCGCTGCTGCAGTACCGGTACCGCCAGTTCTCCCAGGGTGGAAAAAGCCAGGGCCGCAAGGGAAAGGGCCGTTAGCAGTTTATACGGTTTAAGGTACGAAAGGATCCGGGCGCTTATCTTTGAATCGTATTCCTTTACGACCTCTTCGGTTTCAAAGTAGTCACCCATGGGCCGCTCCATCCAGGGAAAAATCCCCGGTTTCTCCCAACCGCTGCAGTGCGGCGATCCGGGCAAAGAAACGGCCCCCCGCAAGCAGTTCCCGGGGTTCTCCCAGTTCGTCGATCCTTCCCTTTTCCAGCACCGCCACCATGCCGGCCCGGCGCAGGGTAGAAACCCGGTGGGAAATAATAATGGTGGTCTTTCCCTGCCGTGCTTCCAGAAGCTTTGTTAATATCCGCTTTTCTGTTTCCGCATCCACCGCAGAAAAGGCATCGTCCAGAATCAGAATCTCCGGCGCAGACAGGACCGCCCTGGCAATGGCCACCCGCTGTTTTTGTCCCCCCGAAAGGGTAAGGCCCCGCTCTCCGATGGGGGTATCCCACCCCAGGGAAAAACCCTCCAGGTCCCTGTCCAGGGCGGAAATAAGGGCCGCCCCGGCCAAAGCGCTAAGCTCCGGCTCTCCGGCTTTATCCTTGGCGCCGTAGGCAATATTGCTTTTTATGGTGTCGGAAAAAAGGTAGCTGTCCTGGGGGCTTACCCCAAAGAGGCGGCGCAGGTCCCTAAGGTCCCAGTCCCTAACGTCCCTTTCCCCTACAAAGACAGTTCCCGGGGGTGGATCAACCATCCTCATCATGGTCTTAAGCAGCGTCGATTTTCCCGAGCCGGTCCTGCCCAGGATCCCCAGCACAGTTCCCCGGGGAATGGACAGGGAAACCGCATCCAGCACCGGCGCGGAGTTTTCCCCGTACCGGAAGGAAAGGTTCCGCAGTTCTATGAGCGGGCCGCTCTTTTCCAGGCCCTGCAGGAGCGGCGGCCCCCGGGGTGTTTCGGGGCTGCGTATGGAGGGTTCGCTTCTAAAAAGTTCGTTGATACGTCCCATGCTGGCCGCCCCCCGCTGGATCATGTTGACCATAAATCCTGCTCCCATGAGGGGCCAGATCAGCATCTGCAGATAACTAAAGAGGGCCACCAGTTCTCCGGGGCTAAGGTATCCCAGGACGACCCTACGGCCTCCGGCAAAAAGCAAGATTACCGTGGTAAGGCCCGCCAGGAGGCTTATAAACGGGAAAAAGGCCCCGTATAGCTTTACCAGGTTCATGTGGGCATCCCGGTAATCTTCGTTGGCTTTGGTGAATTTTTTTACCACCCACCATTCTTTAACAAAGGATTTAATTACCCGGATGCCCGCAAAGGTTTCTTGGACCGTGTCGTTCATGGCCGAATATGTTTCCTGGGCCCGGCGAAAACGGCGGCCCATGGCCTTGCCAAAGACAAGCATCACTATGGTAATAAAGGGCAGGGGGGTGATGCAAAACAGCGCCGTCCGGGGATCCTGGATAAAAATAATCACCAATATGGCCAGGGCCATTATGGTCCCGTCCACCAGGGTAACCACCCCCCATCCCAGGGCATTGCGGACCGCCCCAATATCGTTGATGGCCCGGGCCATAAGATCCCCGATTTTATGGCTCTGGTAAAAATCGTATGAAAGGGAAAGAAGGTGGGCAAAAAGCTTGTCCCGCAGTTCCGTTTCGATCCGCCGGGAGGAACCATGGATAAAGTACCGCCAGAGGAACCGGCCCAGGCAGACCAGGGCCATCACGGCAAGCATCCCCAGGCAGAGCCGCAGAACCCCCGCAAACTCAAACTGTTCCTGGGTTATAAGATCCACCGCCCGCCGGATAAACTGGGGGATCACCGCCTGGGCCCCGTCAACCACAATAAGGCAAAGAAAGCCCCATCCGTAGGGGACGCGGTATTTTTTTAGGTAGGGTATGAGGGTCCGGAATTCCCTAAGGCCGGACCGCTGTTTTTGGGGTTTCAATTATACCTTTTTTTGGACTTCCATCCGCTTAATATCCGCCTCAAGTTTTTGGGACCAGATTTCAAGTTTTTTCTTTACCGTTTCTGCCTCGTCCCTGTCCCCCAAAAGCATAAGGAGCCGCCGCAGGGCCCCTAGGAAATTGATCCCCTGTTTAAAATCGTCGATGCGGTTGGTGGATAATTCGTACTTTTCCCGGTACCTGTCCGCCGCCTGGTTAAGGAGTTTTTTTATCATCCGCAGGTGGTAAACCGTGGGTTCGTAATCCGGGGATCGGGGGTCCGTGTTAACCACGGCGGTTTTTAGGTCCATAATATTTTTGGCCGCCGCGGCAAAACGGCCTTCCATTTCCACAAAGGACCATCTCCATTTGGTATTGTCCCCATAGGCGTTTTCCAAAAGGTTAATGGCCAATCCCATTTTGCGGACCAGGTTATACCGTTTGGCGGCGGTAAGGGAGGCAATCTCCGCCAGCTTTTCCTCGTAGTCCGAAAAGGGAACGTCCACATAATTGGAAACAACTTCCTCAAGGTAGATAATGCTTTTGTACAGGGATTTTCTGCCGTCGTTGAGGGCGTTCTCTTCTTTTACCTTAAGGCGGGTTTGGGACACCAGGCTGATCACTATCTGGAACGAAGCCAGATTAAGCATCTCGTCCACCAGGGTAAGGCGCCTAAAGGCGGTATTGGCCGGCTCCTTTTGTATGCCCAAAAGGAGGTTTTTTTCCCTGCCGGCAATTTCGACGATCTTGTCTCTATAGGGTTTAATCTTTTCCTGGTACTGCTGCCGCTCTTCAATGGAAATTTTTGCCATACCCTAACCTGTTCTGTACCCGAAGCTTTTCCGCGACTCTTTAGGGAAAGCTCCTTTGGATTTGTATAAAAAACGGGCCGTGGACCGCTTTTTGAGGAACATTGCCAAAACCAAGGGGGTTTTGGAAGATGCCTATCCTTTACCGTATTTTGACAATAAATCGTCCGCATGTGCAAGTGCCGCGGCCCCCGCCGAATCCCCCGCCAGCATCCGGGCGATTTCTTCCCGCCGGGAACGGCCGGAAAGGACCCGCACCGCCGTTTGGGTCCTGCCGGAGACATCCTTCTTTTCTACCCGGATATGGTTGCCGGCCCGGACCGCAATGCTTGCCAGGTGGGTTATACAGAATATCTGCTTAAATTGTCCGATTTTTTTTAGATATTCCCCCACCGCCAGGGCCACCTCGCCGCCGATTCCGGTGTCGATCTCGTCAAAAACCAGGGTTTCTATGGTGTCCGATCCGGCCAGGATCGTCTTAATGGCCAGCATAACCCGGGACAGTTCCCCCCCGCTGGCTATGCGGGCCAGTTCCTTCAGGGGCTCCCCGGCGTTGGCCGAGATAAGAAATTCAACCTCGTCCGCCCCCCAGGGTCCGCAGATAAGGTTTCCCCCAGGCCCTCTGCCCTTGGATGTCACGGTTACGGCAAACCGGGCCTTGGGCATGCCCAGTTTTTGGAGTATGCCGTTAATCTGGTCCCCCAGGGTTTTGGCCGCCCCGGTCCGCCGGGCGCTTAGTTCCGCGGCCCTGCCGGCGATCTCCCGTTCCAGGCCGGCGATCTCTTCCTTAAGCTTTTCCCGGTTTTCTTCCGACTGGGAAAGGGCTTCTATTTCCTGCTCCGCCTGGACCTTGTAGGCCAGGATCGCCCCTTCGCCGTCCTGGTGCATCTCTTCGCCTTCCATGCCGGGCCGGGGAACATACTTTTTCTTTAACCTAAAAAGCAGCCCCAGCCGGTCTTCCACCTCTTCCAGCCTTCCCGGATCGTAGGAAAGGTTGTCCCGGTAGGCCCGTAACTCTTCGGCCAGATCCTCCGCTTCGTAGTAGAGCTGATCCATGCGCCTGCTTATTCCTGCCAGGGTTTCGTCCATGGATGCCGCCGCTTCCAGGGCACTGCGGGCCCTTCGGGCGCCGGTTAAAACCGAAGCTTCGCCGTCAAAGAGAAGGGCCGCGGCGGCCTCCGTTTCCCGGCTGAGTTTTTCAAACGAGGCCAGCCGCTGGGCCTCCGCTTCCAGCTCCCGGGTTTCGCCGGGCCGGGGGGCGGTCTTGTTTATTTCATCCACCGCATAGGAAAGCAGTTCTATCCGTTCATCCCGGTTGCGTTCCGAATTAAGGGAAAGCTCCAGGGCCTTTTTCCGTTCCGCCAGGGAAAGAAAAAGGCCGTTAAAGGCCGCGGCATCCTCCTCCAGCCCCGCAAAGCGGTCAAGGCAGCGGCGATGGGTGTCCCTGCGCATAAGGGATTCATGATCGTGCTGGCCGTGGAGGTCAAAGAGCATGCCCATAAGTTCCGTTAGATCCCCCCGGGTAAGGGGTATGTTCTGCACATAGATAGAAGAACGGCCCGAGGCCTTGATGTTCCGGCGGACCATGATCGTCCGGTCCTCCGGGGCAATGTCTCGGCCCGCCAGCCAGTCGAGCACATCCTTGTTTTGCTCCCCAATCCCTATAACCGCGGAAACGCTGGCCTCGTCGCTGCCGGTACGGATCACCTCCGTATCCGCCTTGCTCCCCAAAAGAAAGCTTAAGGATCCCACAATTATAGATTTACCGGCGCCGGTTTCGCCGGTTAAAATATTAAGGCCGTTTTCAAAGGAAAGCGAAAGGTTGTCTATAAGGGCGTAATTCCGGATCGACAGTTCTTCAAGCATCGCTGCCCCCTTGGTACGAAGCCTGGGCACTGCCCCCGGACCAGGCAAGTTTTGTCCGCAGGGCCCGGTAAAAGGCCCAGCGATCCGAGGCAATTAACCGGACCGCATAGGGGGCCCGGCGGATAATGATCCGGTCCTCCGGCTGGAGGGGTTCGGTTATTTGGCCGTCCACGGTCAATAAGACGGAACTGCGCTGTTCCCGTTCTACCAGGGTACAGACCCGGTCGTCCGCGGGGACCACCATGGGCCGGTTGGAAAGGGTAAAGGGGCAGATGGGATTGATAATAACCCCCTCCATTTCGGGATCGAGAATGGGCCCCCCGGCGGCAACGGAATAACCGGTGGATCCGGTGGGGGTGGACACAATAAGGCCGTCCGCCCGGAAATGGCCCAGGACAATGTGATCCCCCCGGGATGTTTCTGCCTCTACCTCAAGCCGGATAAGTTTGGCGATCCCCGCGGCGGAAATAACCGCATCGTTGAGGCAGGCGCTTTGAAAGACGGTCTCCCCCCCCCGCTCCACGGAGACCTCCAGCATGATCCGCCGGGAAACCACGGCGTTTCCCGCCTCCCACCGCTTAAAGGTTTCCCCCCATTGGGTGGGCAAAACCGCGGCGATAAACCCCAGCGTACCAAGGTTTACCGGAATAAGCGGAATAGCCAGGGGCGCCGCAATCCGGGCGGCGTAGAGTACCGTCCCGTCCCCCCCCAGGCTAAAGGCAATGGCATAGTCCTTTGGGGCGCCGGCCCGGGTTTCGGCATCCCCGGAAAAAGAATCCACCGTATACGCCCGGGCCGAGAGGACCCGGATTATTTCTTCCACTAAACCGGCCGCCTGGGATTTTTTTTTGTTAACAAATAAAAGGACCCGGTTTGAATGTGCCATAGCCACCCTTTACGGAAGCGTCATAATAAGCTTAGCCACCCGGTCTGCCGAAGCCGCCCCAAGCCGCGGGTAAAGCGGGAAAAGCACGGTCCGCAGGGTTAGGGAATATGCGCAGGGACATTGGGCCGAGGGGATTACCCCGCTTCCGGCCAGGGTTGCTTCAAAGGCTTCTTCCACAAGGATTTCCCTGCGCTTTGCATAGGCCTTAACATCCTTTACCCCGCTTTCCAGGACCAGGGGAAAGGCATAGTTATTATAGTCCAGTCCCTCGGCCTCTTTAAAACGTTTGTGCCGGGTCTGCAGGCTGGCCTGAACATAGGCCTGGGCCAGTTCCCTGCGCCGGCCGTTGTTTTTAGCGGCTTCCCTAAATTGTACCGCGGCCATGGCGGCGTTCATGTCCGGCAGCAAATACTCCGGCGGCAGATCCCCCAGGGCCCGCAGGGCCCCCGCATGACGGCGGCTTACCGAATAAAGCAGGGCCCCGCCGCCGGCGGTGATCATGTCCTTTTCTTCCAGCCCCAGCAGGGTAAAGGTTCCAAAGGAGCCGGATTCCTTTTCCTTAAGCCGGGTCCCTGCGCTTTGGGAACAATCTTCGATTATGGGAATTCCCAGGGAGCTAAACACCTCTTCTTCCGGCATATACCCCAGGGTATGATGAAAGATCCCGCAAAGGGGCTTTGCCGCCGCCAGGGCCTTCATTTTATCCGGCGCCATCAGCGGAGTGCCGGCGGAACTGTCGCAGTACAGGGGGGTAAGATCGAGATTTCGGATTACCCGTTCATAATACAGGGGCGACAGGGCGGAAACAATAACCCCCCTTCCCTTGGGACTTTCACCCTCCGGCGCCGCGGCGCAGAGGGCCCGCAGGGCCAATTCCAGGGCAAAAACGGGGCTGCGCAGGGCAAGACAATAGTCAAAGCCCAGGGCCTCCTTTGCCGTGTGGATAAGAAACCGGGTGTGTTCCCCGGGGCCCACCTGATCTTCCGCCATGGCAGTAAGAACCGCATCCATCTCCTTCCTTCGGATGGTTGGAGAATAGACCTCTATCTTCATAGGGGGAATTTTATCATAAAAAAGCCCTTAAAACTAGCAGTCTGTTGTACCGCGGATTTTACCCCGTTACCGGGCATTTTTGACGGTTTGCTGTGCCTTGGCATGGAATTGCTGCGAGCTGCGGTCCGGATAGCCCAGAACAAAGCCTTATCTGCGCAGATCCACGATTTTTTGGAGTTCCCTGGGATTAAAAAGGTCCCGAATGTTAAGGATAATAAGGTATCCTTCCTCCTGGCGAACCACCCCTTGAATATATTCCGTGCCGATGCCGGTAAGCATCTGGGGCGGCGGCTGGATATTTTCCCGGTCCACCGCCACCACCCGGGACACCCGGTCAATAATGACCCCCAGCTTCATGCCGTCCACATCGATTATAATAAACCCCGATAACAGCTCGTCGTCTTCGGAATTGAGGGTTTTCTTAAGGTGAAACCGTTTATGCAGATTTATTATGGGAATAATTTCTCCCCGGAGGTTAAAAATACCCTCCACATACCCAGGGGCATTCGGCAGGGCCCTGACATCCTGAACCCGGACAATTTCCTTAACGTCCATGATGTTGATCCCATACAGCTCTTCCCCAAGCTGGAAGGTAACTAACTGGCTTTGTTCTGACATGGTATAACCCCTCTTTTAATCTACTATTGTAACGCCCTGGAATCAAGGGGGCATTTCGGAAAGATAAGGAAAGCGGAAACATTGGAGAACCGCAGGTGCAAGGGCCGATTCGTGTGGACGGATTGGATAAGGCACAGGCGGGTTGTAAAGCCTTTCCCCCTCCTGTTGCTGCCAGCGGATCCTGCACCCTGGGGCTGCCGTGTTTTCGTATAGTTTAAAAAAATCACCGAAAAAAAGTTGACACCCTTTTAAGCTGAAGCTACACTAAGGCCGGTACGTTTTTCCGCCGGACGGAGCGGCTTCCATGCGTAGGGAGACGGCGGCGGCATTTATTTTGCGGAAGGAGCGGGCGGATGAGAGGACTGTGGGGACAGATCACCGCGTACGTGGTACTGGTCATACAAAGCGCCGGGCTCGGCAGTTTTTGGTACCCGGGTCCGCAGACGGTTTCCGCCCGGACTGCGGCGCTGTCCCCGGCGGACCGTGACGCTGGGGCGGCAATCCCGGCGTCATCCGCCGGGGACAGCGCTTCGGAAGACACGGCGGACTCCCCCGGAAGCAATCCCGGCACATTTCGTGTAATAGAACCCATTTTTAGAATTCCCGCAGGTCCTCCCGCTCCCCTTGGGGACGGCGAAGCGGTCCCCGGTGCAGGGACGGAAACGCCCTT
>JAISLT010000015.1 GCA_031277165.1 Spirochaetaceae bacterium | reverse complement strand
TTGCCTGCGGAATTTTTTCGGCGTATTCCCGCTGTTTCAGTTCAAGCATTTTGTCAACCAAGATGGCAAATTCACCCTGTGTTTTGGCATCCGCTTCCGGTATGGGGAGTTTTCCGATGCCGTTGGGAAAATATTCAAAACTTCCGCCGCCGGTTTGCTTGCCCATGCTTTTATATCTAAAGTCAAGCAGTTTGGAATTAAGCAGCGCGAGGATGTACTTTATTGAATATTTTTTGTTTGTTTCAAATAAGACCGTCATGTTTGAGAAACCAAGATAATTAAATCCCTCATCGTAACAAAAGGTATTGCGGAATGCGCGGCGGGAACAATACAGTTTCGGCAAATGGTAGTATTCCTTGTGCATGGCAAAAGTATAATTCCACCACTGGGCGGCTGGCCGCCTTTTTTTATCAGCACGGTTGGATAATCTTTTTTTGTGCTTTTTCAAATGTTCCTGAATAGAAGCCGGCAGGTCATTTAAATCCTCAACATCCTCAAAATAAAGGATATACTCTTCCGCCGGCTTTATCAGATAGCGTTCAATGTTTCTTCCGGTAACACGTCCTTTTATATATTCCGGGGGAAATTGACTGGGCTTGTGGTCAAACAAAAAAACATCATCGGCGGCCGTTTCCATGCCCTTCCCAAGCAAAAGAAGATCCTGTAAAACAGGGTGCCGTGCGTCTATTTTTTTGTTCAGGGTTTCTATAACGGTATCAACCAACGCAAACACTTTGTTTTTTGAAAATGAAACAGGAAAATAATTTTTTTTGTTATTCATATAATCGACAACATAATCAACTGTGCAGGACTTTTCCTTTAACACGGCTGTCTGAATGTTTTTGTGGCCTTTCCTGAAAATAAAAACGCCGGAAGTAATCGACGCATCCTTAAATACACGAAATTGTTCAAAATTGACTATTTTTGCCAGCCGCCCGTCGTCCAGAATGGCATTCCGCAGTTTTTGCGCCTTATCGGAAAACAGGAACGCGTTGGACAAAATAAACCCTATGGCATCTTTCGATAATTGTAGAGCCCTGGCGAGAAAATAAAATAGAATATCGCTTTTATCCTGCCAAATGCGGCTGTATGTTTCCTGCAGGTAGGAAGCTATTTCTGAATTTGCTCCCAGGGTTTGAACATTATAATACGGCGGATTGCCAATAATAATGTCAAAGCCGCCGCCTTTCATAATACCGTCAAATTCCTTTTCCCAGTCAAAACAGTTGACTTTTATCTGTTCATCTTCGGTAAGTCCGAGCGTTTTTTGGTTGTAAAAATCGGTTCCCACAAGACTGTTCCCGCATTTAATGTTTTCTTCAAGAGAGGGCAGCAGGGTCATATCGGAAAAATTAAACAGCTGTCCTTCCGCTTCTTTCCCTTCATTCTCCAAAAGTTTGAGATACAATGACAGTTTTGTTACTTCCACGGCCTGGCTGTCAATATCCACGCCAAAAATATTGTTCTGTAAAATACGCTGCTTTTCGGCTATGGTCAGCCGGTACATATTCTCCGAAACCTGAAAAATATATCCTTTTTTAAGAGATCTGTTTTTGTTCTTTTCGTCCGTATAATAATCAAGATGATACGACAGCAAACACTGATATGCCCCGACAAGCATGGAACCTGAACCGCAGGCGGGATCGCAAATTTTAAGATGTGAGATTTCATCGGGAGTCTTGTTTTTTATTTTTTCCTCAACCGTATTTTTTATAATGAACCGGACAATAAACTGCGGCGTATAAAACACCCCTCCCGATTTTCGCACTTCGGGCTTTTCTTCTACAACCGCGGTGTGGGTATTTTTGACATTCCTGAACCTGATGGTTTTTCCAAGAAATTTTTCATAAATATTACCTAAAATTTCGATGGGCAGCACGGAAAACTCATAGGGGCATTCGGGATAATAGAGATTGTCGATAATGTCTTTGAGAATTTTATCGTCAATGGAAATATGGGTGAGCCAGTCTTCGCTTTCAAAAAGTCCCGAATTGTATTTTACATTTGCCTTTTCCACCAGCAGGTTAAATTTTTCATAAATATCCGTAACCTTTGCTATCGTCTTTAGAATATTGGCATATTCCATTCCCCGGTCTTCGGCAATGCGCAGAAAAATAATCCGGTCAATGATTTTTTGCACCGCCGCATTCAAGTTATAAATGGAAAGAGCGGGATTTCTCATGGCGATGTTTTTCGCCAGGTCAACACGCCAGCCTTCAACAAGGTTTAACAATTCGGCATCAACTTCCGAAGTTCCTTTTTTGTTTTTGTTATCTTCAACATATTTATCAAAGCTCCCTTTAAGAATTGAAGGCCTGGAAAATGTGTTATAGATAAAATCGAAATTTTTTTGATAATCCTGAAAGGCACAATAAAATATTCTTGCTGTTCCCGCGGTATCGTTTTTATTGGGTTTTATACGGGTATCGTAGACGGCAAATTCCGCGAAGTTGGTTAAAATGGAGAGGGGCAGCTTTGCCGTATAGGCATAACGGCGTACCTGAAAAGCCGGATCGGCGGCATCCTTGATATTGACCGATGGCTTTTTTGCCTCGACAAAATATTTTCGTATTCCTCCTATCCTGAAACTATAATCCGGTGCTTTTTGGCCGCCGTCAATTTTCACTTTATCCTCACGGACAACTTCACGGTACGTTTCAGAAAAACCCTGATTGTTCGCGATGTCCCAGTCCAAAAGGGCAAAAAATTTATCAATAAAGTCGGTGCGGGTATTGGCTTCGTCATATTGGGGGCTTTTATACTGGCCGCTGTTCGCTTCAAAAAGCCCGGTAAGTTCCTGAAGCTGTTCAAGGCGGTTATCCATGGGGGGAGTGTAGCATAAATTTTCATTCAGAACAATGGATGTACCGTAAAAAAATCCCGGACGCAAGGGGCTTTCCGCAGATCCCCGATACCCGCGGGCTCACTGGGCCAGGGCCTGTTCCGCCAAGGCCAGATCCCGGAGCAGCCGGTTTTCGCCGGGAAATTCGGACAAGGCCCCCTGTATAAATTCCCGGGCGCCTCCATAATCACCCTTGTTAAAAAGAGCGGCGAACCGGTTGTGAAGTTCCCCCACCCTGTTTTGGCGAAAGGTCCTTAGGGCCGATTCAAATCTGCCGTTTGATCCGTACTTTCCTATGGCGTCTGTAAGCCACCCCATGCCGCCGGCCCAATCACCGGAGCGGCCTATCCGTTCCGCCTCCTTAAGCACCGCGGTGGTCCGCATTTCTTCCCGGCGTTGTTCCGGCAGCTGTTCCCAGACCCGGGACAGAAAGGCCAGCGCCGCCGCCGCTTCTCCGGGATTTTTTATGCCGTTAATTTTCACCGCCGCTTCCGCTTCCAGGACCACCACCTCCAGGGATTGGTTCTGGCCGGGGCCGAGTTTTTCCTTTACCGGTCCCAGGGAATCCAGGGTGTTCCGGGCATCGGCGATCTTTCCGGCACGGATAAGTTTTACCAGCTTGTTATTTGCCGCAGCATAGATCATATCCGGCCACTGTTCCTGGCTGGGAAAACGGGGGCTTGCATAAAGGGCCCAGGCCAGGGCATCGTCTTCCTTTCCGGTTTTAATCAGGTGGGATCCAAAATTAAGGAGCCTGTTCATTATATCCCTGCGGGGATCCTCAAAGAATTGGGCCCGGATCTGATCCGCCTCTCCGGCGGGACTGTCCACGGTTCCCCGGAGCAGGACCGCCCTGTTTATTGCCAGGGGCACCGCTTCGGCGTAACGGTTTCCCCGTTCCAGAATCGAAATGCGGTTGGAAAGGATCAGGGAAACCATCTCCGGCACATTGATTACCGCCCGGTCCCGGTAATTCCGCGCCGGCACATAGACAAAGCCCGTGGCCTTTCCAAAGTTATCGTGGAATTCCCGGCGGTTTCCCGGATCAAACCCGTAGGGGTTGGTGGTTTCCACATCCACCGGATCGGCGCCGGTATTCACCGTCACAAAGGCATGGTCCTTCGTCACCACCCCGGTCATGTCAAGCCCCAGGGAAGTTCCAAAAATCATGTACAGGACCGCGGAGGAAACACAGTTGTACCGGCCCGAAACAAGGATCTCGTCCACCCTGGTTTGGTATTCCGAATAGGACTTTAAAAACCGCCGGTGAAGAAAGGTAAGCACATACTCCGCCCGGTCCCTGCTCTGCGGGGGAAGATCCGGCATGGCGGCCAATTCTGTCACCGCCGCGGCAATACGGTCCGCCATGGCCGCGGCCTTTTCTTCCGCCCCCGGCCCGGCATTAAGGGAGGATGCCCACAGCGCCGCCTCTGCAATGTCCCGCCAGCGGCCTCCGTTGTTTTCGGCATTAATGCGCCGAAAGTATTCGTACGCGCCGGGGGATGGATCCAGGGGAGGAAACTGGGAAAAAACCAGGGTGGGAAGAAACAGCAATCCGGTAAAAAAAACGGTAAAAAAAGTAAGACCCCTCATTACTTAACAATATATCACACTTTTACTAGAATAGTACCATGGAAAACCATGAGGATCGGTATGATGCGGATCTTATAATCCTTGGGGCGGGCCCCGCGGGGCTCAGCGCCGCCCAATACGGCGCCCGGGCGAATCTTAGGGTTCTGGTCCTGGAACAGATGGCCCCGGGGGGGCAGGTCTTGAACATCGATGTGCTGGAAAATTATCCCGGCAACGTGGCCCGGGGGGATACGCCGCCCCGTTCAGGGTTTGAATTTTCCGCGGATCTCCACCGCCAGGCAGAGGGTTTTGGCGCCCGGTTTATTATGGAGGGGGCCCAGGGTATCGTCCGGGAGGGGGAACTCTTTGCCGTAACCCTGGGGGGGGGCAAGATACTCCGTTCCCCGGCGCTGATCCTTGCCACCGGAGCTTTCCGCCGCAGGCTGGAAATACCCGGAGAGGCCGAACTGTTTGGCCGGGGGGTTTCGTACTGCGCCACCTGCGACGGCCCCTTCTTTAAGGACAAACGGATCCTGGTGGTGGGAGGCGGCGATTCGGCCTGCGACGAGGCCCAGTATTTAAGCCGCCTTACCGGCCGGGTGATCATGGTACACCGTAAGGGGATGTTCCGGGCCCAGCGTTCCCTGGCGGACAGGATCCTGGCAAACCCCCGTATTACGGTCCTGTTTAATACCAGGGTCCTTGCCATTAAGGGCGAGGCCGCGGTTAGATCGGTGATCCTGGAGGGACCGGAAGGTTCCCGGGAAGAACCGGCGGACGCGGTGTTTATCTTTGCCGGTTCAATCCCCCAAACCAGCCTAACGGCAAACCTGGGGGTACAGGTAGACGAGGCGGGCTATGTGCTGACGGATCAAACCATGGCATCGTCGGTACCGGGGCTTTTTGCCGCAGGGGATGTCCGTTCATCCCCGTTCCGGCAGGTGGTAGTAGCCGCCGGCGAGGGGGCGGTGGCGGCCCACTGCGCCGCGGCCTATATCGACAAATGCAGGGGGCTGCGCTATCAGTAGACCGGTTCCCGCGGTTTTTCGCAGACGGGTAGTTTTGCGTTCCCCTTTAGCGGCTCCCCGCAGACGGATACTTTTATTTTCCTTTCTGGTTTTTCTTACCCTTCATCCCCTGCGGGCCCTTGATTTCAACAGCCCCGGCGATCCCGCGGTTCTGGCGGAGGCCTTGGCTGCCCGGATGAGCGATGAGGAAGCGCTGGCCCAAACCTTTATGTTCGGCTGGACCGGCACCGGCCCCTCCCCCCTTATTCTGGACTGGATCCGCATCCGGCGTATAGGGGGAATAAAAGTCTTTGGATGGAATATCCGGGATCTGGAAACCCTGACTGAGACCATTGGAATCCTCCAGCGTGCTTCCCTGGGGGGACCCCTTAAAATCCCCCTGCTGGCAGCCACCGATCAGGAAGGGGGCATGGTACGGCATGTGAAGGACAGAACCAGCGATACCCCGGGAAATATGGCCATTGGCGCCGGGGCCTTCCCCGAGGATGCATACTATGCGGGGTACTACATAGGCCGGGAGCTTGCCCTTTTGGGGATCAATATGAACTTTGCCCCCGTGGTGGATTTAGCCACCTCCAGGGATTCGGTGCTGCTGGGGACCAGGTCCTTTGGGGAAGACCCGGTACAGGCGGGGATCCTGGGGCTGGCCTTTATGCGGGGGCAGACCAGGGCGGGAATAATTTCCACCGCAAAGCATTTTCCCGGCCACGGCGCAACTTCCCTGGATTCTCACGGGACCCTGCCAAGAATAGCCGCGGATGAGCGGCTCCTCTGGGACCGGGAACTGGTTCCCTACCGGATGCTGATCCGGGGGGGGCTTCCCGCGGTAATGAGCGGCCACCTGGCCTTTCCCCGGACCCCCGCCGGGGATATCCCGGCATCCCTGGCGCCCTGGTTTTTACAGACCCTGCTGCGGAACCGGATGGGTTTTAGGGGAATGGTGATCACCGATGATCTGCGGATGCACGGAGCATTCCTTACCACCGGAAGTCTTTCCCGTACCGCCCGCCAGGCCCTGTGGGCGGGGAACGACATGCTGCTTATTTCATCAACCCCCGGCATGAACGATCAGGTATGGACGGAACTGCTTGACTGGATGAAACGGGAAAGGCCCTTTCGGGAGAGGGTTCGGGACGCGGCCCGGCGGGTACTGGCCTTAAAGCTTATCCATCTGCGAAGGGAGGGGGCGGCGTCCCCCATTCCCGATCCGGACCGTCTTAGGAGGGAGATCCCCGATCCCCAGGCGGAGGCTTTTTTCCAGGACCTGGCGGCCCGCAGCGTAACGGTAATAAAAAAAGAGGGCATTCCCCTGGATCCTGCCTCCGCCGGCCGGGTTTTACTAGCCGGCCGGCACTGGAACTTTATCAACGCCGGGCGCCGGGCTTATCCCAAGGCGGCGGTGTATTCCTGGGAAGAATCGGCCAATGCCGCAACCCTAAGGACCTTTGCACAGGGGGCGGACACGGTGATCCTATGCATGGAGAACCCCGGGGACCTTCAACTTTTGGAAAGCCTGCGGAGTCTTAATAAGCGGACGGTGGTCTTTAGCGTTTCCGCCTCGGCCTATCCGGATAAAAATTCCTGGGTCCATGCGGCGGCGGTCCTCTACAGCACCGCAGAAGAATCCTTTATTGCGGGTTTTTCCGTCCTGCTGGGCCGGATAAACGGGGGCGGCGCCATACCATGAACATGTGGAAAAAGCTCTCTTCCCGGACTGTTCCGGCGGCGGAAGCCTTTCTACAGGAACAGGAACCCTACTGCGCAGGGGCCTCGTTCCGGTTTATCACCAGGACAAACCAGGATCATATTTGGATCGCCGGAAAAACCCGCCCCTGGGGCATTCTAATATATACCCGCCGGATCCTTTATCCGGTATTCCGGCGGCAGGATCGGGAAGGGCCGGCCCCGGCGGAGAACCCATCCCCAGGGTCCGGCGCCGCCGGCCATGGCCCGCAAAAAGATACGGGGCTTCCCCGGTTTTTCTCTTTCCTGCTGGACCGCCGGCCCCTCCACGCCATGCAGGGCCTGGCGGCAAATATGGACCTGCTGGAACCGGTCCTGGAACGGAAGGGCCTGGCCGCCCCGGAAAAATACGATTATGAACTGCGGATCCTTAACCGGCAGGGCCCCGGGGGAAAAGCCCCCGGAGTGGGGACCTTTTACAGTCCCCCCCGGGGGCTTGTGATCCGCCGGCCCCTGCCGCCGGATATGGAGGGGATCTTTCCCCTCCAGCGGGGCTATGAGCAGGAAGAGGTCCTGCCCAAAAGGGCGGTATTTAACGCCGCCGCCTGCCGTAAATCGCTGGAACAGATGATCTCCGCGGAGATGATTCTGATTGCGGAACTGGGGGGAACCCCCGTGGGGAAGATCAACATCAACGCCAGGGCCTTTACCTGCCTTCAAATCGGCGGGGTCTATGTGCTGCCCCAATTCAGGAACCGGGGCATTGCCCAGGCGCTGACCGCCGAAATAATCCGGCGGCTGGAACCCCTAAAGAAAAAATTTACCCTCTTTGTTAAAAAAACAAACGGTCCGGCCCGCAGGGTCTACGATAACACAGGCTTTGTTAAGATCGCCGATTACCGGATCAACTATTATTAATTCCGGTATTAACTCCGGGCCCATGGAGCGTTAGGGATCAAACCGTTTTTGCCCAAACCGCGCTTTGATCCAGCGGCCTTGCCCAGGCCGGTTTTGACAGACCGTCTCCGGCCAGGCCCTGTCTTTAATTCACCGTGATAAGCTCGTAGTTTCCGCTGCCCAGGCCTATCTTTTCGGCGTGTTCTATTTGAACCTGCCAGCGGGTAGCGGGGTGCAGATCCGCCAGATGATCACAAAAGCCCCGGTCGTCCTTATGGGTCCGTTCTTTTTCGCCCAGTATGCTGGTTTCTACCACCGGAGCCTGATTTACCGCATCGATGCAGGCCTTATCCAGGGCCACCGGATCAAACCCCGCAAAAATTCCAATATCCGGAACAATGGCGGCGTCGCTTTCATTATGACAGTCGCAGTAGGGGGAAACCTGATTTACCACATTGATGTGAAAATTAGGCCGTCCTTCTAATACCGCCAGGGCATATTCGGCGATCTTACAGTTCAGGGCTTCGTTGCTGGAATCCCAGCGGTTGGCAATAGCATGGAAGTTACACGCCCCAATGCAGCGGCCGCAGCCCACACAAAGATCCGGATCTATCCGGGCCTTTTTATCCGCCCCAAAGGCAATGGCCTTTTCGTTACAGAATTTGGCGCAGACCCGGCAGCCCGTACAGGCGCTTTGGTCCACCCCGGGTTTGCCGTCGTCGTGCATCTGCATCTTCCCCGCCCGGCTGCCCGAGCCCATGCCGATATTTTTTAGGGCCCCGCCAAAACCGGTGTTTTCGTGGCCCTTAAAGTGGTTAAGGGAAACGATAATATCCGCATCCATCAGGGCCCGGCCGATCTTGGCGGTTTTACAATAAATGCCGCCCCTGACGGGCACTTCCACATCATCCAGCCCCTTAAGGCCGTCGGCGATGATGTTATGACACCCCGTAGAAAAGGGTGTATAGCCGTTTTCAAAGGCCGCATCCATGTGGACCAACGCGTTGTTCCGGCGGCCCACATAAAGGGTATTACAATCCGTAAGAAAGGGCATGCCCCCCAGGGCTTTTATTATATCCACCACCACCTTGGCAAAGTTGGGCCGCAGAAAAGCCAGGTTTCCCGGTTCCCCAAAGTGGATTTTAACAGCGGTATATTTCTGCTTAAAATCGATCTGGCCGATTCCGGCGGCAGCTATGAGCCGCTCCATTTTGGTAAGAAGACTCTCCCCTACCCGGGTACGCATACCGGTAAAATATACCTTAGACACCGGCA
Organism: Spirochaetaceae bacterium; assembly: GCA_031277165.1. Taxonomy (GTDB): domain Bacteria; phylum Spirochaetota; class Spirochaetia; order Treponematales; family Breznakiellaceae; genus JAISLT01. The sequence continues at coordinate 31,937 of JAISLT010000015.1, read as the reverse complement.
TTCTTTACCTCCCTTAAAAAGCAGCCCTTTGGACCGGTTTCAAAATCCTATGGAAGCCCGTTTTGACAGGCGCCTGCGGTCCATTGTACCGGTAGATTTTTTGTATCCCACGGCTAAAGCTGCTTTACCAAAAATTGAAGTTTTGGTAAAGCCCCTTTATGCAAAAAATTCCGGTTAGTGAACAGCTTAGGCTTTCTTGCTGATCTTTGCCCAGGTATCCCTAAGGCCCACGGTTTTATTGAACACGGGAGGGCCCGACGGATTCCCCTCCGCTTCCACCGGACAATCCCGGACAAAATAACCAAGCCGCTCAAACTGAAAACGCTCCCCGGGTTTTGCTTCCCCCAGGCAGGGCTCCCCATAGGCAGTGGAAAGTATCTCCAAAGATTGGTGGTTCAGGTTATCCAGAAAAGTTCCCGAAGCGCCCCCCGGTTCCTGACCGGACCGGGGGGGAACTTCCATGGGCTTGCCGGCGCTAAAAAGGTAATCGTAAAGCCGCACTTCCAGGGGAACCGAATCGGCCGCAGAAAGCCAGTGGATGGTGCCCTTTACCTTGCGGTTATCCGGGGCATTGCCCCCCCTGGTTTCCGGATCGTAGGTACAGCGGACCGCCCGGACCTGACCCTGGGGATCCCTGTCGCAGCCCGTACAGGTAACAATATATCCGTACCGGAGCCGCACCGAATTTCCCGGAAACAGGCGGAAGTATTTAGGGGGGGGGATCTCTTCAAAATCTTCCCGTTCTATCCACAATTCCCTGCTGAACCGTATGATCCGCGTTCCGGCGCTTTGATCCTCGGGGTTGTTTACCGCCTCCAGTTCCTCGGTTTTTCCTTCGGGCCAATTTTCGACAATAAGTTTTAACGGCCTAAGCACCGCCATGGCCCGCCGGCTTGTCTTATTTAAATCTTCCCGCAGGCAGTATTCAAGGAACAGTATATCCACGGTACTGTCGGTTTTGGCGATCCCGATCTGGGAGATAAAATTCCTTAGGGCCTGGGGGGGATAGCCCCGGCGGCGCAGTCCCGCCAAGGTGGGCATGCGGGGATCGTCCCAGCCGGAAACATGTTTTTCCTGAACCAGCCGCAGCAGGTACCGTTTGCTTAGGACCGTGCGGGTAAGGTTAAGCCGGGCAAATTCAATCTGCCGGGAGGGAAAAACCTCCGCTTCCCGGATAAACCATTCGTACAGGGGCCGGTGAATTTCGTATTCCAGGGAACAGAGGGAATGGGTGATCCCCTCTTTGGCGTCCGACAGGGGGTGCTGAAAATCGTACATGGGATAGATGCACCAGTTGTTTCCGGTCCTGTAGTGGGTGTCCCGCCGGATGCGGTACATCACCGGATCCCGCATAAGCAGGTTTGGATCCGCCATGTCGATCTTGGCCCGCAGGGTCTTGGACCCGTCGGCAAAGTCCCCTCCCCTCATCCGGGCAAAGAGATCGAGGTTTTCTTCCACCGGACGATCCCGCCAGGGACTGTTCCGCCCCGGGGGTGTTTGGGTAATGTTGTGTTTGTCCGGCGCCGCCGTTCCCCGGTATTCACTTATTTCTTCTTCGGAAAGGTCGTCCACATAGGCATGTCCCTTTTTGATGATCTTTACCGCCAGATCGTAAAGGTATTCGTAATAATCCGAAGCATAATACTCCCGGTCTTCCCAGTCAAAACCAAGCCACCGTATATCCCGTTTGATAGCATTCACATAGGAGATATCTTCTTTTTCGGGGTTGGTGTCGTCAAACCGAAGATTACACCTGCCCCCGAACCGTTCCGCCATGGTAAAATCCACCATCATGGCCTTACAGTGTCCTATGTGGAGCCACCCGTTAGGCTCCGGGGGAAACCTCGTATGGACATAGCTAAAACGTCCCGACGCAAGATCTTCCTTGATAAATTCACTGATAAAATCCGATCCCCCCGGCGTTTCCCCGTCCGGTTTCTTTATAGTTTCTTCCATGGCTTAAAATCCTATTATTTAGTAGGGTTGTTTAAAAACCTTAGTTTTTAAACAACTTCCTTATGAAAAACGCAAAATGCGAAGCATTTTGCAAGACTTGTAAGATAACCAACCGGGTTATCGAACAAGTCTAGTGTCTGTCCACGCCGGATGCTTTACCTGTTCCGCGGGAATTATAAAGGGGGCCCGTTCCAAAACCCGGTTGGTTTTGGAAGCCCAGGTCTTACGGGCTGCTAGGAGCTTGTCGCACTTTGTGGAGTTTTTGCATATCCATGCAAAAATCCCGATTATCGGGCTCCCTTGGCAGTTTGCAAGGTATAAAAATTCACTTTCGTGAATTTTTATACAATTTATGCGCGAAGCGCAACAAACTGCTAGAAATCGGTTAGGTAACAGATCCCCAGGAGCAGAACCGCCCGCAGCGTTTCCCTGTCCCCGGCCCCCGATGCAAGAAAATGATCCAACTGTCCCCCGTACCACCAGAACAGTCCCATTTGGTAATCGATACGAAAGGCATATTCAAAAAAATCTTCCCGGCGGCATTGGGGGCCAAAGAGCAGCCAGGCAAGTTCATCCAGAACCGAGCTAAATTCCTCCAGGGCCTCGGCATAAAAGCCCCTTTCGATAAGAGAAATAAAACCCGAAATACGGTTCAGCAATTTCTCCTTACGATCCTCATCGGCCTTTTCTACCCAGGTTTTGCGGATCAGAAGATCCAGGTTATTTTGAAAAGACAGAAGATATGTTTTTAGTTCCATGGAAGCGTCCAGCTTCCGGTAATCCGCCTCTACCCCCAGGGCCTGGGCAAAGGCCAGGATCGCCGGCTTTAGCGGCCTCCGGGGGCCGGTTATTTTGGAGGGGAAAAGGGCTTCCGCCACCTCCCGGTATTCCTGGGGTACGGATTTATCGATACTGGGTGAACAACATAGCATACCTTAACCATGCCAAGAAAGGGGAAAAGCGTCAAGGTTACAAAAAACCGAAACCGCCGGGGCCTTACAAGTCCAGGTCCAAATAGGCCCTGAGCGCCCGCTTTACCGACCCAAAGGCCAGTTCTTCCATATCCAGATCTCCGGGCCGTATAAAACGCACCCTGTCAACTTCCCCGGCCTCTATGGTAAGCTGATCCCCGGTAAGCTCCGGGGCGTCTAAAAAAAAGAACAGATCGCAGGTATTGTAGGGTATGTTTTTGTAGGGGTATTGGTTTGGAAAGGATGCAACCAGGGGACAGGGCCTTCCCCCGGCGCCGGAAAGGGGCCCCGGATCCCAGCCAATTTCTTCGATAAGTTCCCGCCGCAGTCCCTCCATGGCCCCCTCGCCGGGATCCACAAAGCCCCCGGGAAGATCCAGCCTGCCCTTGCCCGGATCCTTGGCCCGGACCAAGAACACAAGCCCCGCGGCGGTTTTGACGATGCAGGCGGCGGCGGCGGCGGTATTGTGGTAATAGGTAAACCCGCAGTCCGGGCAGCGAAAAACCCTGCACCGCTCAAAAACGATCCTCTCCGAAGCACAGGCCGGACAATAACGGAACATCTTTTTTAGTACTCCTATTTTACGGCCCACCCCCGCCGGTGATCCCGGTTTCAACTCCATGGAACAATACTGCCCTGGGTCTTTTGGGCGCTTTTTCCATGGACAATGCGGGCCCTGCTGCGCCCCGTAAAAAACGAACCATAACCGGCCCCCGTAATGCCCCAAAACAAAATCCAGCCAATGCGGCCCCTTGAAATTACCGGCCCCTTAGTGTATAGTAAATTCCGTGGTTTGTGAATGTGCATTGACCGTCCGTACCTATGAATGTGACAGCTACGGTCATGTAAACAACGCTAATTATCTTAACTACCTTGAATATGCCCGGTACGAATTCCTGCGGGACATAGGGTTTGACTATCCCGCGGTGATAAGGGCCGGGTACGGGGTCTATGTGGCCCGGATAGAGATCGACTACAGAAGATCCGCCGTGGTGGACGACAAACTGCTTATCCGATCCTGGCCGGTTAAAAAGGGGGCGGTCAGCGGGATCATCGCCCAGGAAATAAAACGGGGGGAGGATCTTATTGCCGCCGCCAAAGTTACCTGGGCCTTTGTGGATTCCGGCGGCCAGCCCGTGAAGCTTCCCAGGGAATGGGATCTGCCGGGGCTGGATCCAAAGAGTAACGGCCCTTCCAAAACCTAGCACCCTGCTGCACCTGTAGGTTTTTGCATGAATATGCAAACAATCCACACAGTGCGAAGGGCCGGGCCGGGACTGGCAGCAAAGGGGGTTCTTTGTCTATAATGGCATGAAGAACCCCGGGGTATGTACCCTTCGCAACGAATCATTTTTAACCAGGAGCATCCAGCATGGCTGAAGAACTAACCGAATACCGGGGCCCCGCCACCATGGAAAAAATCACCTCCCTGGCAAAACGCCGGGGCTTTGTCTTTCAATCTTCAGAAATTTACGGGGGCCAAAACGGCGCCTGGGACTACGGCCCCCTGGGGATTGAACTTAAAAACCGCATTGCCCAAACCTGGTGGAAGGAAATGACCCAGCTCCATGACAACATCGTGGGACTTGATGCGGCCATTTTAATGCACCCCCGTACCTGGGAAGCCTCCGGCCATGTGGAAAATTTTACCGACCCGCTGGTGGACTGTAAAAAATGCAAGACCCGGTTCCGGGCGGATCAAATTCCGGAAAAAAACCTGGCAGAAAAAAAATGTCCCGAATGCGGAGGGGAACTTACCAATACCAGAAAATTCAACCTGATGTTTAAAACCCACATAGGCCCGGCGGAGGACAGCGCCAACAGGATCTACCTGCGGCCCGAAACAGCCCAGGGAATTTATGTGAACTACAAGAACATTATCCAATCCAACCGGATGAAGATTCCCTTTGGCATTGCCCAGACAGGCAAGGCCTTTCGCAACGAAATTGTTACCAAAAACTTTATCTTTCGAACCTGCGAATTTGAGCAGATGGAAATGCAGTTCTTTGTAAAACCCGGCACCGACGAAGAATGGTTCAATACATGGCGGGAACGGCGCTGGGAATACTACAAAAAACTGGGGGTTAAAACGGATCATCTTCGCTGGCACCGCCACGGCCCGGATGAACTTGCCCACTATGCCAAAGACGCCTACGATATCGAATACCTTTTTCCCATGGGCTGGCGGGAACTCGAGGGGGTCCACAACAGGACCAACTACGACCTTACCCGGCATACCGAATTTTCCGGCAAGGATCTGCAGTATATCGATCAGGATAACAACGACCGGTACATCCCCTTTATTATCGAAACCTCCGCGGGGCTTACCCGGACTCTGCTTATGCTGCTCTGCGATTCCTACGACGAAGAAAGGGTGATTACCGAAAAAAACGAAGGGGCCGGATCCGAAGCTTCCCCGGAGGACTGGCGGACCGTACTCCGGTTCCACCCCGGCATAGCCCCGGTTACCGTGGCGGTGCTTCCCCTTATGAAAAAGGACGGCCTGGCGGACCTAGCCGGGGACATACGGCAAGAATTAAAAGAGGACTTTGCCACCGACTATGATCAGGCCGGGGCCATAGGCCGCCGTTACCGCCGCCAGGACGAGGCGGGGACCCCCTTCTGTATTACCGTGGATTACCAGTCAAAGGACGATGGTACCGTAACCCTTCGGTTCCGGGATTCCATGGAGCAGGTCCGGGTTCCCCGGGCGGGGCTGGCGGAACGGATCCGGCGGGAGATAAAAGAATACCGGCGGATCAAGTAGGGTTCTTTTAGAGCGCAGCCCCCTTTAACAAGAATACAACCCTGCAGTGCGCATAAAATCCGGGGCTTCCACAATTTTCCCCTGCGGGCTATGATGGGGCATGAAGTACTCCCAGACCTTTATTCCCACCCTGCGGGAAGTTCCCGGGGATGCGCTTATTGCAAGCCACCGGCTAATGTTCCGGGCGGGGATGATCCGCAAACTTTCCAACGGCCTTTTTGTATACCTTCCCCTGGGCCTTAGGAGTCTTAGAAAGGTAGAAACGATTATCCGGGAAGAGATGGACGCCATTGGCAGCCTGGAGATAAAGCCCACGGTGGTGGTCCCCGGCGAATTGTGGAAAGAATCGGGGCGCTGGACTTCCATGGGGGATGCCCTGCTTAGGGTAAAGAACCGGCTGGGGGCGGACCTGGTGGTTTCCCCCACCGCCGAAGAGGCCTTTACCAGCATTGTCCGGGGGGAACTTTCCAGCTACCGCCAGCTTCCTCTTTTGCTGTACCAGATCAACACCAAATACCGGGACGAGATCCGGCCCCGGTACGGGGTCATGCGAAGCCGGGAATTTATTATGAAGGACGCCTATTCCTTCCATACCGGCGACGAAAGCCTGGACGAACATTACCAGGCCCAGGGCCGCTCCTATAGGCGGATCTTTAAGCGCTGCGGCCTTACGGTAATTCCCGTCAAGGCGGATTCCGGGGCCATGGGCGGGGCGGGGTCGGAAGAATTTATGGTGGAAAGCGAAATAGGCGATAATACCCTGCTGCTCTGTAAGGGCTGCGATTACGCCGCCAATGTGGAAAAGGCCGAGTGTAAACTTGATTACAGTCCCCGGTTTTCCGAAGACATAGCCAGGGGCGCCGCCGCCAACACGCCCCCGATGGAAAAAATTGACACCCCGGATGTTAAAACCATCGAGGAACTGTGTGCATTCCTTAAAACCGGGGCCGGAAATTTTATTAAAACCCTTATCTACCGGGGGGTAAATGTGGAACTTGATTTAAGCACCGCTCCGGGCTGCAAAAACCTAAGCCGGCGCCGTCCTTCTCCGGGGTCGCCGGAAATTTGGGACGAAGCGTTCTTTGCCGTAGCCATCCGGGGGGACCTGGATGTAAATGAAGCTAAGCTTGCCGCGGTACTTAAGGCTTCGGAGCTGACCCTGGCCGCGGATACCGACGTGGTCCGGATCACCGGCGCCCCGGTGGGTTTCGCCGGTCCCGTGGGACTGGACACGGTGCCGGTGGTGCTTGACCAAACTGTCACGGGAATGAACGATGCCGTGGCCGGCGCCCTGGAAAAGGATCGGCATTACCGGCACGCCGCCTATGGCAGGGACTTTACCGGCTGGCTTACCGCCGATGTCCGCACGGTAAGGGCCGGGGATCGCTGCCCCCTCTGCGGCGGGGAATTGTACGAAAAAAAGGGAAACGAACTGGGCCATATCTTTAAACTGGGCCGGAAGTATACCAAAGCCATGGGCGTTTCCTACTTGGACGAAAACGGCAAAACCTCGTTCCCCACCATGGGCTGTTACGGCATTGGCCTGGACCGCACCCTGGCTTCTATCATAGAAGAACACCACGACGAGCGGGGAATTATCTGGCCCCTCCCGGCGGCGCCCTACCATGTAATTATTATTCCCATCAAGTACCAGGGGGCGGTTAAGGATGCCTGCGACACCCTGGCGACGGAACTGGAAACGGCGGGACTGGAGGTTTTGCTTGACGACCGGGATGAACGGGCCGGGGTAAAATTTAACGACGCCGATCTTTTGGGCATACCCTGGCGCATTGTGGCGGGGGACAAAAGCCTTGCCGCCGCCCCGCCCCGGGTCGAAGTAAAGCGCCGGAGCGGGGGGGAACCCCGGCTTATGCCGCTCCGGGAGGCCGCGGGGGAAATAGCCGGGGCGGTACACCGGGAACTTGCGTCATTTAAAGGGTAGCATGCCCTAAAGCGGGGACATCTGCGGCCAATTATAATATATCCGCCCCCGTCTCCTCCGCGGTAAGTTCATCTTCCTCTGCGGGGATCTCGTCGTCTTCGGGGTTCCGCGATTCGGGGACGGTATGGAACACCTCCACAAAGGGTTCAATGCCGTTGATCATTTTGGGGATCGAGAGTATGTACATATCATCCCTTATGGGGAGTATAAAGGTTCCGGTAAAATCCGGGGTCCCATCGCTAAAGCGGATCGTGATCCGGTGTTTGGAACCGGTCACGGTAAAACGGTCCCTGTCCCCGCGGAAAAATTCCAGGGGCCGGTTTGAATCAACCGATACTTCGATACGATCGGGGGCCCTGTGGCGGGGATTTTCCGGATCCCGGTTATCAACCAACAGGGTGTGACCCCGGTTAAAGACAAAGATCAGCGCCCCCAGACCTATCCATAGAACCGCCAAAATGGCCCGTATGGTCAATCTGCGCATCGCCCGCTGTTTTATGCCATCCATGCCCTTCCCCTTATGCTCCACTTTCTTTGCCCCCTCCCCGAAGGCTTGAACGGGCAAGCTCTGCGTTGGCCCGTTTACGCCAGGCATGAAGTACCAGCGCCAGGGCTATGATCGCATAACTAAACGCGTCCCTGAAGAATTCGCCTATCTGGGCATCACCAAAGAGATTGGTCCCCGCCCTGGGAACTACTATGTACATAAGGTGGAGCAGCACCGTACCGATAAAGACGTTTGGTATGGTAGCCCTGCTTACCGAAGCACCCCCGACAAGTATGGCCGCCGCGGCAAAAAAACCGGTCTGTTTATGGGCGTTATAGGTGGCCATGTTTCCCATGTTCTGGAGGAAGATTATCTGACCAAGGCTGGCAAGGACGGTGGAGATGACAATGGCTATGATCCGTGTCCTGTCCACAGGGATACCCGCGGCGTGGGCCACGGCTTGGTTCTGCCCCACGGCCCGCATGTCCTGACCAAGTTTTGTTTTTCTAAACCACACAATAAAGACACAGAGGACCACGACAACCAGGTAATTGGCGATGGGCAGGCTGATGGACCCCAGACGCAGGGGAAGGAGTCGGTCCAGGGACTGGCGCACAAGGTCCAGGTTCAGGGTGTTACGGATGCCGTAGCCCCGGCTTAGGGTTATGTTAAGGGAATGGACCGGGATGATGGGACCCATAAGGTAGAGGACCACCAGTTGATAAAATCCGTCCATAAAAAAACCCAGTATGTAACCGGTAACCATTTCCCTTCCCCTGGCACGATTTAAGATCTGCCCCGCCAGGGCCCCCAGGCAGGCGGCAATGGGCATGCCGATAAGGGATGCAAATACAAGGCCGGGTACGCCGATTATGTTCCAGTCCACGGCAAAGATAAGGCCAATCTGGCCCGCCATAGCCCCCAGGACCATGCCAAAGTTAATACCCATACCCGCCATAATGGGAAGGAGCAGGCTGAATACCAGAAAACAGTTCCGTCCTATGCGGGTAAAGATTTCCTGGGTTATGGAAATCAGCGAAAGGCCCGACACGGGAATTGCCGTAAGGGTAATGACCACAAAGATAACCACCACGGCATTATCCGCAAGAAAGCGAAACAGGTTGAATGCTTTTTTGGCCTTTTTCATTTGGTCACCTTTGTTCTTCTGGTAAGGGCGTAGATGATCATGCCGTTGGATATGAGTATGCGTATAACTTCGGACATGTCGGTCTTAAGGACACTGTTGATTACCGACGGGGTCATGGCAAGTATGCTTTGGAAAAGGAAGGTTCCCACCACCACGTTAAGTATGCTTGCCTTGTTTACCGATGCGCCGCCAAGCAGCACCGCGGCCACCGCGGGAAAGGCCATATAGAGCGGGGCATTGTAAAGCTGTATAAAGCCAAAGCTCTGCTGGTAGGTGAGTATGCCCACGGCGCCGAAAATTGTGGAGACGACGACGCTGACGGTCCTCATGCGATTTGCCGAGACACCCCCTGCCCGGGCAAAATCGGGGTTGGATCCCACGGCGGTCAGGGCCGTTCCGGTACGGCTTCTCATAAAAAGCCACATAATAAAAGCCATAAGGGCAAAGAACAGTATGCTCCCGGTGGGAAATTCAAAATTAGGCCCCGCCTTGATGACCAGAAAATTGTTCAGTATTTTTGCCCAGTATCCGTCCAGGGTAATGGTGGTCCTTAAACCCTGGCCGCTGTAACCCCAAATCATGGTGGGATTCCGGTACGGAAGGGCAAGCCACATGATCGCCATAAAGGTAACGATGGAAAATCCCACGTACATGGCGATGGTCATCTCCTCGCCCTTGACCTTATTAAGGAGGAGGCCATACAAAAGGCCGAAGCCTATGGAAAAGGGAAGGCTTAGGGCCACTGCGCCGAAAAAGCCCAGGGCCCCGGTAAGATGCAATTCCATGGACAGGGTTGAACCGAGGAGTCCGGCGATGATTCCCACGGGGAGCCCAAAGTTAAGCCCCGCTCCGGCCTGCATCATGGGAACCAGCGCTAAAACCATAATTCCGTTCTGTCCAAAACGGACCAGCACATCCTTAAGAGAATTATCCACCCTAACACCCACAAAGGGAGCGGCGATAAAGAGGGCGGCAACAAAGAAAAAGATAATAAGCCTGGGCCATCCAAAGTCGGTGATAAATTCCCCTATTTTGGCGTTGAACGTCTTATCCTTCATGCTTTTACCCCCGACATAAGAAGTCCGAATTCGGCTGCCGGGGAACGGGGCCCCAATATGCCGGCGATGCGGCCTTCGTCAACAATGGCGATGCGGCTGCAGATTGAACGTAGTTCTTCCAATTCACTTGAAACCATAACGATGGTAGTCCCCCTGTGCCGGTTGTAATGTTTAAGTACATCGAGGACGATTTTTTTGGCCCCCACGTCTATGCCCCGGGTAGGTTCGGAGACAAACAGGAGCTTGGGGTCGAGGGCAAAGGCCTTGGAAAGACAGACCTTCTGCTGGTTCCCGCCGGAAAGTTCTTTGGCGGGCTGCTTGCAGCTTGTACATTTTATTTCCAACCTGGCAATATATTCATCGGCCAGCTTCCGCATGGCCCTTTCGTCCCGAAGTTTAAAGAGTCCCCCGAAGTAAGACTTTAAATATGCGCCGTGGGTCTGCATGGCGCCGAAGGCTATGTTCCAGTCCAGGCTTTCGTCCAGGAGCAGTCCCACACCGCGGCGGTCCTCCGAAACAAAGGCCATACCCGCATCAAGGGCCGTCTTAGGAGACCCAAGAACAACCTCGCTGCCGTTAAGGACCACCCTTCCACCGGCGGCGCACAGACCCATGATCCCGTTAGGGATGCCCAGCTTGCCCTGCCCGGCCAGCCCTCCGATACCGAAGATTTCTCCTTTCTTTACCGAGAAGGAAACGTCCCAAACGGTTTCGCCGGGCATGTCAACCCACAGATGCTCTATACGCAGCGCATCTTCGCTTGAAAGTTCCACGGTCCCCGTTTCCTGTTCGGGGGCTTCCATCTCCCGGCCTACCATCCAAGATGCAATATCGCCCACCTTAAGGTTGTCGTTGGCAAGATCCTTGATAATGCGGCCATCCCTCAGCACCACAATCCGGCCGGCTATCTCAATTACCTCATGGAGCCTATGGGAGATAAAGATGATCGCTATTCCCTCCGCGGCAAGCCGCTTAAGGGCCGAAAGAAGTATGTCCGCCTCGCTTTCGGTAAGGACCGCGGTAGGTTCATCAAGAACAAGAAGCTTTACCTCTTCCCGGTCTATTTCCCTGGCTATCTCGGTAAACTGCTTGTGCCCCACGGGCATCTCCGACACGAGGGTTTCGCTGTCTATTTTTACCCCCAGCTTGGCAATTGCCCCGCTGGAACGGGTCTTCATTATATCCCGCTTAAGGGTGGCCAGGCGGTCCCCGAACACCTCCACCGCCGCATTCAGCTTTGCCGGCTCCCGGTTGAGCATGATGTTCTCGTAGGCGGTAAAGCCCGGAATAAGGGAAAATTCCTGGTGAACCATCCCTATCCCCGCATCCATCGCTTCAAAGGGACTTTTGAAAAACACCGGCCTGTCTTCTATATATACTTTGCCGCCAAAGCCTCCTGTGTCGGCAATAACCGGCATGCCGAAGAGTATGTGCATTAGGGTGGTCTTTCCCGCTCCGTTCTCCCCCACCAGGCCAAGGATTTCTCCTGCCCTAAGAGAAAAACTAACGTCCTGGAGCACCGCCGTTCCGTAAAAGTCTTTTGAGAGGCCTTCCAGACGAAGGAGGAATGAATCGCTCATGTGTGACGATCCTTTAAAACAAGAATTTTCTCATGATAAACTACCCGTGGATTTTTGAATAGGGAGCCCGTTAGGTTGGATTTTTCCGGACATTAGAGGGGGCCGCCGCTATTTGGCAGCCCCCGAACAAACCGTTTATTGCGGTTTATTAAATTTGATGTTGTAGTACTTCTCGGGAACCGTCTGCTGGGTGGTGGGAAGGTAGCCTTGGCCCATGACATAGGTGTCCATATAGACCAAAAGCTGATTCCTTGCCCGCACACCGGTATTGGCGTCAATATAGTACCCGCCGCTCCATTTTGCACCGGGGGTAAATTCTCCCAGGGCATCGTACAGGTCAGAAGCACTATCCAGGGAAGCGCTGCCTTCGACTACCCGCTTGGCAAACTCGCCAAGGCCCGCACTGACGGTAAAGCCGTAGGAGAAGGCCCAGGTGCCAAAACGGCCCGATCCTCCCTTGGCTATTATGGCGTCCTCTACTTTCTTCAGTATGGCGGGGAAGTCACCGGTTTCGGCAGAAAGGTCCAGCCCCAGCGCTCCGGGATAACCCATCAGGGGAGAGGGAAGGTCCGCTTCTACGAACATTCCGCCGTACTGGAGAAGCTGGCGAAGCAGGGGTTCGGTATGGGCATCATTGGTACAGAAGAACACCGAATTTTTGCCGTAGGTCTGAACCCACTGGGGAGTCTGCTCAAGAATGTACTGCTGCGCACCGGCAACGCCCACGTCACTGGTGGGATCAGGGGCGGTGACAAACACAAATTCAATCCCCAGATCTTTGCAGGCTTCTTCGAAGATCTGACGGCGCAGTCCCAGGGATTCGTAGCTCATGTGCCGGGGAAAGGAAATATGGACAAAGGTATCCGCGCCGAGCTGTTTGGCCGCCCAAGGTATGGTATATCCCCGGGAGATAAAGTCCGCGCTTATGGCCAGGTCCGCCGCCTGCTGGATCACCAGGGGGTCCTCATGGGCTTCCCCCGCAAGCAGCAGTATGTCCGGCCTCCGATCCCTAACCCGCTTAAAACCTTCGGCAGTTCCGGGAACGGACTGGTTCATCACGATGGCCTTGATCAGGGGATCGTCGGCCAGGGCAACTATCTGGGAAATGGTTACCTCCTGTTGATCCATAAAGTTGTCGGGATAGGTAACATGTTGGATCATTCCCCCCTCCGAGACCTTGCCGTAGCGGCTGATCAATTCTTCGGCGCCCCGCAGGTCATCTTCGGACTGGGATACCGTTCCGGTTACCACGCCAATATGGAAGGCGGCAGCCTCTCCACCGGCCGCCCCCTGCTCTCTCTTACAGGCGGCAGACAAGACCAAACATCCCGCCAACACCAGGACGAGATTTCTCTTTAACACATTCATTTAATTCCTCCTTGGCTAATGCCAATTCTAAACATATGGGCATTTTTCCAAACCAGGTTGGTTCTTTGAAACACCCTTGAAAAAGCGGATACGCTTAAAATTAAGCGGGCCGGTTTTTCTTATAAATCTTCCCGGGGCTGTAATTCCGATATACAATTAACAACCCAAGACCTGCTTCGCAGGGGGCAAGGGACCGGGTACCCTCCGCAGCGAATCAAACGGACGCCGATAAAAAAGCTGCCAAATTGTGTCCGCAGTATGAACAAACCCCAGGTAAAATTATCCGGATATGGTAGTTTGGAAAATAATTTTGCCGTTCCAAAAAGTACGATTCAAAAACAAATCCTTCATTACTTCTCCTGCCCACGCTATTTTCCCATGATATTATTATTTTGTCAATAGATGTGTTTACCGGCACGATCCCATGCAATGTATACGCGAAGCGCCGCAGGCGCCTAGCCCCGCTCGCCCAGCAAAAGTTTGATTTCCTGGATTTCCCGGCTTAGCTCTGAACGGGGCTTTTTCCGGAGCCGTTCGGGGAGCATCTCTTTGGAGGTACATTCCACGGTGGCCACCAGGTTCTGCAGTTCTATCTCGTGGGGATATGCCGCGGGGACAAAATCCGCCATGGCCTCTTCCATATCGTCCCGGCGTATAAAGACCCGGTTATCCATGGCGGCCAGCAGTTTGGCCCTAACCAGCAGGGCTTCCAGATCGGCGCCGGAATATTCGTGCTTGTATTTTTTAAAAAGTTCCGACACGGGAAAATTCCGTATGTCAAGGTCAAGCTTTCGCACCAGGGTTTTAAACAGATCCTCCCGTTCTTCGTCGTTGTCGGGATAAAAAAGCGCCAGGTGTTCCTCGGCCCGGCCCTGGCGCTTTAAATCTATGGGTACCAGGTCGGGCCGGCAGGTAATAAGAAACCAAATAATCCGCCCCCGGTATTCGGTGTTTCCCATAAAGCTGGCAATCTGGGCAAAGACCCGGTTGCTGGTCCCGGAATCTCCATCCTGATCCCGGTCGCCCAGGAACGCATCGGCCTCGTCGATCATCACCGCCACCGGAGCCATGGATTTAAGGATATTGAGGATCCGTTCCAGGTTGGACTCCGTATCGCCCTGCCACTTGGAACGGAAATTCCTGAATTTTACCATGGGTATGCCAATTTCGCCGGCAAAGGCGCTGACAATAAAACTTTTTCCGGTACCCACGGGGCCCGCAATAAGGTATCCCATGGGAAGCACATCCAGCCGGCCCATCTTAATTGCCCGGGCAGCGTTCTTAAACCGCTTTTTTACAAAATTATGGCCGGAAACATGGGAAAGGTTAAAGGTTGTCTCAAGAAATTCCAAAAGACCCGCAGCTTCGGTTTCAATAAGATCTTTCTTTTTTTGCCGCAGATAATCCATGGTCAGCACTTCCGCGGTTTCAAAATTTTCAGAGATCAGCCGGTTAAGGTTCATTAAATTAAGCCCGTTGGTTACCGCGGCAACCTGGGATGTACTCAGCCCCCGATCCAGGACAAGCCGCTCCTCCCGCAGCTTGGAATCAAGAAAATCCCTTCGGACCCCTTCGGAAGGAAAGGGAACGCTGACCTTTACGGTGGCGGGGGAACCGGCCAGACGGGGAGAAATATCCGCCAGATTTTCGGTCAAGAGGATAATAGAAATATCCCCTTCGGTAAAAAGGGGGTTTACCGCCCAGCGGTTCAATGTGACAAGACAGAACCGGTCTTCTTCGCTGTAACGGCCCAGGTCCCCCGGGGGCACAATGGTTTCCGCATAGTCAATGATCAGCACCATCCGGCAACTTTCATGCTTATCCGAAGGAATGCGGGCAAGAAAATATTTTTCCAGGTAGAAAAAGCTTTCTTCGGGATTGGGGGACATAAAGTCCGCGGGGTCCTCTATGTCGGGGTATTTTTTTGCGATAAGTTTTTGATATTCCAGGGCCATTTCTTCGGTAAGAAACACCACCCCGCTGGAACGATCATAATACACAATGACATTTTGATTTCCAAAGATTCGCTCGGCAATGTAATCCTGTATCCGGGTAAAGGTGAACTCCCCCGCATTGCTCTTATGGGGCAGATAATCCCGGATATTACCATGGAGTATATAAAGATTTGCCGTCTTGGATCCGTACTTATAGGCAAATTCCCTGGCCCAATCCGGCAGGGTATCTATATAATTCTGGTTAGCCCGGTAATATCCCATGGTTATTTTGTCTTGCTCCGGCTTAAGAAAACCCCCAGATCGTTCATGTACCTTTCTTTAATCAGCGATTCCGCGGAACGCACGGCCCTGTTTTCCGCTTCGGCGATGCTGGTGTGGCCTTCCCGGTCGTTGACGGTATAGGGAAACAACACCGTCCCCGTGGTAGTATCCACAAGGCTGGCGTCCACCACATAGCGGATCCACCGGTAGGGATTATTCAGGAAACTTATCTCTTCCATAAAAAAGCTTGCCCTAAGAACATAGCGGGAATCTTTTCCGCCGGTACGGAACCCCGCGGAGGTAAGGGCGCCGGCAAAGGCGCCGCCGATCCGGTTCTGCCGGTCGTTTTCCACGATTACGGCAATGGGAATGTCCTTTGCTATTTTGCCCGCTTCTATGCGATAATCGTTTCCGGTCTTTAGGTTCTCCCCGGCCATGGAGCCGGGGCTAATTACATTCCGCACATTGGCAAAGACCCGGTTGGCATCGGCCAGGGCCGCGGCCTGGTAATAATTGATAAACCCCTCGAGGCTTTGTTTTTCCGCCCCGGACAGATTGGTTAAGGCGGCGATGGTCCCCAGGTTCTGCTGGATCAACTCGGAATAAATAAGGCTGGTTTTTGCCCTGTCCATAACAGCCAGGGCATAGCAGGTTCCATCCGTGCCCTTCCAAACATCTTTTATTTCCGCCCCAATAAGGGTGTCCATGGCCACCGATGTTTTAACCTCCTGGGCAATGCCCGACTCTTCCGTCCAGGCGGCGCTGCTGGCCTCTACCGCCTGGGTATAGGTATAGTTGGCGGTGGACTCACTGGTAATTGATTGGCCGAATATGGAGCTTAGGTTTGTTATGGCCGCCTTTTCCGCCGTATCCCGCACCGGACCGTATCCCACGGCGGCAATATACGCGGTCCTGTCGTATGTCGCATAGGGATCGGAGATCCATGCGGGCTCTGCGCTGTTTCCCCTGGGGGTGCTTCCGCAGGAAAAAAAAAGGATCCATGGGATTGTAATAAGCCGTAGATTTTTTACTTTAAGCATATTTCCTCCATTAAATTAAGGGTATTTGCCCTAACCGGTATATTTTCATGCCGGCGGGAGGCAAGCACCCTTCCGTTATTTCCATAATAGCGGACCGTAAAGGAATAGGTCCCCGGCGTAAGATTAATTCCCCCCACATAGGCCTTGTCCGGAAAATACCGGGCAGACCGCAGATCGGCCCTTTCGCTGGCCTCGGCAAAGATCTGGGTTCCCAGGCTTAGCAGGGTAAAGAGACCCGAGTTTTCGTCGGAGCCCTCCGCCATGGCGTCAAATACCGCGGCGGTAACGCCCTTGACAGAAGCCCGCAGTATGGACCTGGTATAGATAATGCCCTTTTTCTGTTCAAAGGTGGCGGCCGCCACTGCGCCGATATTTTCAAGCAATTCCAGGCTAAGGGTTTCCCCCGAATCAAAGACCACCTGAATTGAAACAACCTGGGAACGCCGGGCGTTCATTACCGGCAGGGCAATTTTAATCCAGTTCATCCCCAGGGGTATGCGGATAATTTCTTCGTTTTTTACCGGGGATCGTCCGGTAAAGCCTATCACATTAAGCCGGGCCAGGCCCGGGGGAACGGCCAGGTCTTCCATCACCGAAGAAGGCATGGGATGGGAATAGATCGAGGGGGCATCGGCCATGGCTATCCGCAGCTGCTGTTGATCGATCCGGGCATCGTCGGGTAAACCGGCGCCCCGGTAAAATAACATACCCAGATACCGGGCCAGGGCGGAATTGTTAAATTTAACCGGCGCTTGGGGATTCGGGGGAAGCTTCGTATCATTTTCCAGGGCCAGTTTTTGCATGTTGGTCATGATCGTTCCGTACTTAACCGAAAGATCCCGCAGTTTGTTATTCATGCGCCTAATTTCTACCAGGGCTTCGTCCATATCTTTACGATGGTAGTAGTTTAGGGCGTTAAAGGCATTAAGGTAAATATCTTCGTAATCTTCGCCGTCGTATTCCCTGGCCCTGTCGCTTACCAGGACCGTTCCGATCTCCTGGCTGATGCTGACGGCAAAGTTCTCTTCTATGGTCCGTTCCCCCTCTTCCAAGAGGGCGGAAGATGCTTCGTAGTTTCCCGCATAGTGGGTTAAAAGGCCCTTGTCAAGGCAGTAGAGGACCCTGTCCTTTCCACGGTAAATGGATTTACTGCGTTCTTCCAGCAGTTCCACGCCCTGGGAAAAATCCTCCCGGTCTACCAATTCATCCACCGGGACAAAGGGATCCGTGGTAGCGCAGGAAATAAACAACACCGCCTGAAGCAGCAACGCCCCCAGGGGCAGCGCAGATGCCGGCACGGGGAGGAAGTTCATCAAGGACCGCCCTGGCAGTTTATTGCGCCTGCGCATAAAACAAGAACACAGGCCCTAGGGTTTAACCGAAGGATTCTTAATAACCTTTTTTATTTCGTTATACTCGCCGATCCAAACCCTAAGGCTTGTGGTTATGTCGGTTAGTTCCGCGGTTATAAAGTAGCTTCTGGTGGCGGTTTTGCCGTAGCGATCAACAATGGTCTTTACCGAGCCGGTAAGGATAAAATCCGCCCCCACCTCTTTGCCCAGCTGGGCCATGGTTTCATCGCTTGTATACCCCTGCTGTTGATCCGCCCGTTCCCCCCGGATTTGCTGCCGCAGTTCCCCGGAAGCAACAAAATCGGCCTTGCCGCTGTTTAGGATTGACGCCTCCAGGCGCTGGGAAAGGATCGACGTATCAATATGCTCATCGCTGGCATTCTTAAAATTTCCCACGATAATTACCGGCAGCCGGCCCCGGGTTGGGTTAAACTGGCTTAACCGGGGGGTCGCAAGGCAGGCCTTAATAAGGGCGTCGCTGGCAAGCCGCAGATCGGTATCGTTCCAGTCGCCGCTTAAATCCATCTGGGTATTTGCGTCCACCCGGTTTACCGAATGGCCGCAGGAACCCATAAAAACAATTACCAGGGCTGCACAGGACAGCAGCTCCAGTCTTTTTTTCATACAAACTCCTCTAAATCCAAGGCGCTTTCCCAAAACGAAGATTCCGGGAAAGTCCGGAATTATTCGTGCTTATCCAACTGGGTTTCCAGGTACCGGAAAGCCTCGTCGGCCTTAAATTCCGCAAAGGCGGCGGCTTCGTTCCGTTGGAACTCCGAAACGGTGGCTTTAAAGTCGTTTGTCAGGTTATTCTTGGGATACGAATACAGGATGTGGTAAACCCCGTTTTGATCCACCCAATACTCTTCCTGATCAAAACCGGACACATTTGCCGTAGACCGGGTAACGGTGGCCTGTTCAAACCGCATCAGGGTCTGGGTATTGCCGATGGTTCCCCCCTCTTCAATGTAGTTTTTCATCGTATCGGCCACCACCGCACTTTTCCACTGCGAAAGCTTTGCCAGGGCATCGGTCCTTGCCAGGTTTCGTTTTACCGTATCCGTCGAAGCATCCCGGCCGTCGCCGATCACATAATAAATATCATCCGACTTGGGGGTTCTGTTCATCCATTCCGGCCGGGGAATGCCCTCGGCGCCGACAATCTTCGACCGGGGATCGTCCTCGTAGGAGTCGGGCTTTGATTTACAGCCCAAAACAGCCAGGGCCGCCAGGGCCAGTACTAAAATAGACATTTTTTTCATACTCTAAAACTCCTTCTAAACAGGTATGGAAAAAGTATACCCATTCGGGAAAATTCTGTCAACTTTCATTTCCCGGTGATCCGGCTTAGTGGGGAGGGGAACCGCCAGGCACACTAACAACACGAACCGGTACAAGCGCATTTGTTCGTGCGCCTGTGGAGTCGTGGTTAAATTCCCTGCCGTGTTGAAGCCGCAAATTCCCGCCGGAAAATACACCCATGTATCCCCGGAGAAAACAGCAAAGCCGTAGGGCCCGGCGGCCTTCTAAAGGGGCTTTCCCGGCAAGTCCCCGGACAAACGGGCCGGGTTTACCCGGTCCTGTCTTGTCCAGAACACTAGCAGCCCGTTGCACTTGCAGGAGATTTTTTGCATGAATATGCAAAAAACCAACGGAATGCAACAGGCTCCTAGATAAAGTGGCGCATGTCCTTGTCTTCCTGGAACCCGCTCCATTTGCCCGCCGCATACGAGGCCAGGGAACAGAACAACACATCCAGAAAGGTCCCCACCGCCACCAGGTAAAAGGCCAGGGGCTTAAGGATAAGGTACCCCGCCTCAAAACCCTTGCCGTAGCCCATGCCCAGGACGGCCAGGGCTGTGTAGGCCCCGCTGCCGGGATGGCCCGCCAAAAGAAAGGATATAAAAAAGGCCCGGATCCCAATGATGGCCACATCCGACAGGGCGGTTCCCAGGCCCGAATAGGACTTGATAATTACAATAAAGGACGCCGCCGCCACCATGGCGCTTCCCGCCCGGCCAAAGATAGAGAAGAGGCTTATGGTTACCGCATTGGAACGCCGCCGGACCCCAAGGTTTTCTTTTACGTGCCGGTACAGTACCGGTAGGGTAAAATTAATATCCCCGGAGAAAAAGCCCGCAAAGGCCGGGCCCAGGGAACCGTAGAGGATTGCCCAGGGATTGGCCGAAGGTTTAAGGATATACAAAAAGAGGGGGAATATTCCCAGGCCCAAGACAAGGCCAAAGATCCCCAGCAAAAGGATCAGATCCCGAAAGACCTCCGCCCGCAGGGCCGTATGGTAGCGGACAGCCCAGTAGCTTGCCAGGACTATAATTACCAGGGCAAGGACTTCCGAAAAGAACGCGGCGATATGATAAAAAATTCTGGAAAGGGAATCGCCCATGGAAAGGACCGGTTTTGAATAATTACGATCCAGCCCCAGGCCCATGGCCAGGAAGAAGGCTAACAGTCCCGCCGGCAGCAGGTATAGTTCGTTTAAGAGGGCGCTAAACAGGTTTGACGGAAAAAGGCCTAAAAGCATATCCGGCATATGGAGGGATACGGTTTCAAACTGCTCTTCAATCTGAATGGGGATCCGGGCCGGGGGAAAGATCAGCGTTACAATAATCCCCATGGTAATAATGAAGATCCCCCCCCCCAGCATGATCAGAAAACTCCTGCCCAGCAGGGGCCAAAATTCCCTGTCCTGCCGCAGTTCATATACCGCAATAAGCAGGGAAAAAAACAGCATGGGAACCGCCGTGTACCGGCCAATATGAAGGGCCATTTGCTCAAACCATGCCATAACCGAAAGGACATTTTGGTTTTCGTAGGGAAGCAAAAAACCCAGCGCTGTTCCCAGTACCGAGCCGATGAGCAGTTTTATCCATATCTTCATAAGGCTGATGGTACTTTATTGTGGGATTCCTGGCAATACTGTGGTATTATGTAGCCATGAACATAAATATAGATAGTGCCAAGAACTATTTTTTAGAGATGATGGACGAAGTAGCCAAGGGGAATGAATATTTTATTCTGCGGCAGGGCAAGCCCATTGCCCAGATCGTTCCGGTTAAGGACAATTCCTTTTCCCGGGCAGAAATTGTGGAACGGCTTTTTAGCTACCAGACCCTAAAATGATCAATATCCTGGACTGTAGCTTTTGTGCGGCCCTTTTTCTGCCCCATGAAAAATCGGCCCTGGTCAAGGCCCTTTTTGCAAAATTCGCCGACGACGATGAACTGGCGGTACCGGTTCAGTTTTGGGACGAAATGACCGGGCTTCTGCTCAGCGCCCTGGCCCGGAACAGGCTAAAACATGCGGATGCCCTTGAAATAAACCGGCTCCTAAGCATGTACCACCTTACCACGGAGGTTTCCTTTGCGGGGGACTATACCGGACAACTTCTGGATCTGGCGGGGCTTTACGGACTTAACGCGGGAGAGGCGGCGTACCTGGAACTGGCGATCCGGAAAAAGGGGAAGCTGGGCACCCTAAGCGGCAAGCTTAAAGCCGCCTGCATAAAGGCGGGGATAG
Source organism: Spirochaetaceae bacterium (assembly GCA_031277165.1). Taxonomy (GTDB): domain Bacteria; phylum Spirochaetota; class Spirochaetia; order Treponematales; family Breznakiellaceae; genus JAISLT01. The sequence continues at coordinate 10,516 of JAISLT010000015.1, read as the reverse complement.
AAACCCTGCTGTAGCGGGGGGTGCGGTTTTGTGATATGCTTCTCCCATGAAAGATGTACACGGCAGGGTGGTTCTTATCACCGGCGGCGGATCCGGCATAGGCCGGCTTATGGCCCTGGATTTTGCCCGCCGGGGGGCCCTGGTGGCGGTCTGGGATCTTGCCGCCGCGGCCCTTAAGGAACTGGAGGCAGAGGCCGCCGCTTTGGGCCTTTCTATTACCGGTATGGTCTGCGATATAGCCGACAGGGCCGCGGTCTACGGCCAGGCGAAGGCCCTGGAAACAGCGCTGGGCCCCCCGGATATCTTAATCAACAATGCCGGGGTGGTATCGGGAAAGACCCTGCTGGAAACGCCGGATGAAAAAATCAAGCAAACCATGGACGTTAATGTCCTGCCCCTCTTTTGGACCGCCAAGGCCTTTCTCCCCCCGATGCTTGACCGGGGAAGGGGCCATATTGTTACCATCGCCTCCGCGGCGGGGATTATCGGCGTCCGGGGTCTGGCGGATTATTCCGCCTCTAAATTTGCCGCCCTGGGCTTTGATGAATCCCTGCGGATGGAACTGCGCCGTCTAAAAAGTCCCGTCAAAACCACCGTGGTCTGTCCCTTTTTTATTGACACCGGCATGTTCAGGGGCGTAAAAACCCGGTTTCCCCTGCTGCTTCCCATTTTAAAGAGCGAACATGCCGCCGGACGCATTGTGAAGGCGGTACTTAAAAATAAAAAACGGCTTATTATGCCCCCCTTTGTATACGCCGTTCTTTGGCTCCGGCTCTTTCCCCTGGGATTTTTGGACGCCATGGCGGATTTTTTTGGAATAAGCCATTCCATGGATGCGTTTAAGGGAAGAACCGGTGAGAAAGGATAAGTCCTGCACAGGCAGGTCTTGCCGAGTGACTGTACCAGGTAAACCCCGCTGCTGCCCTGCTGCCTGCCAAGGGAGGATCAGTGAAAAAAAGTGAATTCCCGCCGCTTATTGAACGGGCCCGAAGGGCCCAGGAAGCCTGGGCAGCCCTGCCCTTTAGAAAAAGGGCCCGGGCCTTAAAAAAAGCGGGGGCGTACCTTGCCTCCCATATTGATGAGCTCACCGAAACCATCTGCCGGGACACCGGGAAGCTGCCCCTGGACGCTTTATCCGCGGAGGTTCTGCCGGCAATAATGGCCCTGGGGTATTACCGCCGAAAGGGCCGGGCCTTCCTGGAGGCCCGACGTATCGGCGGGGGAAACCCCCTGATGTTCAACAAGCGCAGCCGCCTGCTGTACAAGCCCTATGGGGTGGTGGGGATCATCTCTCCCTGGAACTTTCCCCTGGCTATTCCCTTCTCCGAAGTAGTGATGGCCCTCCTGGCGGGAAACGCCGTGATCCTTAAGACCGCTTCCCTTACCCCCCATGTGGGCCGCGCCCTGGAGGGGATCTTCACCGCGGCGGAACTGCCCGGAGGACTTTTTACCTATGTGGAGATGCCCGGTAAAGATGCGGGTCCCGCCTTTATCGGCGCCCCCGAAGCCCCGGGGGTGGACAAGCTTTTTTTTACCGGCTCCACCGCCGCCGGCAAAGCGTTAATGGCCCTGGCCGCGCCCCGGCTGCTTCCCCTGGTGCTGGAACTGGGGGGCGCCGATGCGGCCATAGTCCGGGAAGATGCCGGCCTGGACCGCGCCTCCGCAGGAATAGCCTGGGCGGCCTTTTCCAACGCCGGCCAATCCTGCGGAGGGGTTCAGCGGATCATTGTTCACCAAAGGGTATACAAACTATTTCTGGAAAAATTCTGCGCCCTAACCCAGGGCCTTCGCCGGGGCATTGATCTGGGAACCATGTCCAGCCTTGGGCAGAAGCAAACAGTCCGAAGGCAGATAGAAACCTGCCTAAAAATGGGGGCCCGGATCGCCGCCAAAAGCGGCGGCGCCTTTTTCCAGGACGAAAAAACCGCCGAAGCCCCCGCCCTGGTTCTTACGGAGGTAAAACCCGGCATGCCCATCATGGAAGAGGAAATCTTTGGCCCCGTGGCGGCGGTTATTCCCGCGGCGGACGACGCCGAGGCCCTGCGCATTGCCAACAGTTCCTGTTACGGCCTTTCCGCCTCGGTCTGGTCCCGGAACCGCCGCAGGGCCCGGTCCCTGGCAGGGCGGATCAACGCCGGGGCGGTGATGATCAACGACCACCTTATGTCCCACGGCCTGGCGGAAACCCCCTGGGGGGGCTTTGGCAATTCGGGGCTGGGCAGAACCCACGGAGAACCGGGGTTTAAGGAAATGGTTAAGACCCAGGTGCTGGTGGACGATATCCTCCCCGGGGTAAAACGGAACCTTTTCTGGCATCCCTATTCGGAAGCAGTCCTGGGGGGGATCCGGGCCATTGTAAATCTTCTTTCCGGCAAAGCCCGCCAAAGAATAGCCGCCGTTCCGGGGGTTCTTAGGGTGTTTTTCCGGTATTGGAAAAAATAGCCCCGGTTTAGTATCCTTATTTTAACAGGCTTTTAATAGAAAATTCTTAAAAATCCGTTTTTAAAAGTTTTCTTTCTTGCCTTGTTACAGTAGAATAAATCCGCCCCAGGGGTTATTATGTTCCAAGGCAGGGGTAACGGTTGGAACAGCAGAGTTTAAAAGAGGTTATGGATCCTTCACCGATTAAAACCACGGAACTTTTTACTTCCCTCTTGGACAGGGAAAGTGATTATGTGATCAAGCGATCCTGTATTATCAATCTGCGAAAAAAAGCAAAACTCTTTAATATAGGCCAAAGGGCGGAACATTTTTACATGCTCCTGGAGGGGGCCATCCGGATCTTTAAGCCCCTGGAAGACGGGGGTACCGTTGAACTGGCCCAGTACGCGCCGGGGGATACCATAGGGGACTTTGACTTTGCCCGCAAGGCGGAATACGACGCCAATGCGGAAGCGGAGGAAAATTCCATATTGGTCATGTTTCCCGCCCTGGGCCTTACCATGGACGATTTTGTCACCGAAGAACCCTACATTGTGTCCCGAATCCTCCTTAACTCCATAGTGATGATGACCAGCCGCATTAAATCTACCCAGAAGATCCTGCTGGAAAACCTTTCCTGGGTTAACGAGCTTCAGCGCAGGGCCTACGAGGACCCCGGCACAGGCCTTTGGAAGCAGAGTTACTTAAAAGACGAAATTAACCGGATCCTGCAGGTTCCCACCGCCCTTATTATGCTTAAACCGGACCGGTTCAAGATCCTGGTGGATTCCCGGGGCCATGAGGCGGGGGACGAGGCGATGATCCACTTTGCCATGATCCTTAAGAGCATTACCCGCAGGATAGGCAGGGGCTGGGCCATGCGCTTTAAAAGCAACGAAACGGGCCTGGTAATCAACAAGTGTCCCGGCCCCTTGGCAGAGAAGGTAATCCGGGAACTGTCCCGGGCCATTGTAAACCTGGCGCCGGTTCCTGCCCAGGGGGATATTCCCCCCTTTTCCTTTAACTGTACCATCGCATATTCCCTGTGGCCCGAGGACGGCCATAACTGGGACAAGCTCTTTGCAGGAACCTACGAGCTTCTTCTGGATACCTGGAAGACCGGCGGCGGTGGAAAGACCCTGCGGTACTGCAGCCAGGAGAAAACATGACCCAATCCCCCCTGGCCGATCCGGTACTGATTAATTCACCCCTATTTGCGTCCATGAGTGAATTGGAATTTAACGCCGTCACGGCCTTTATGGAACGCCGCCGTTTTTCCGCCGGGGACACGATCTTTAACGAGGGCGACCACGGAGAGGATATGTTTATTCTGCTTTCCGGTTCCCTAAGCGCCTACAGAAAACAGTCCGATGGAACCCAGCGGTGGATGTTTGACATAAGTCCCGGGGCCTTCCTGGGGGAGATGTCGATTATTGCCAACGAACCCCGGTCTGCCACCATTAAGGCAAAGGAAAACTCGGACCTTATGGTTCTACAGGGGATAGATTTTTACCGCATTGTCTTTGAACATCCCATGGTGGGCATAAAGATGCTTAATTCCATCGGCGAGGTCCAAAAGGGCTGGCTGAACCAGGCATCCCGGCACCTTAAGGATCTGGTCCAGTGGGGTGAAACCGCCCGGCGCCGGGCCATCACCGATGAACTCACGGGCCTGTATAACCGGAATTTTTTGGAAGAATCCATCAAGGATCGGTTTAAAATAGGGGCGGTGGGGGCCCGCAAAATGTCCCTTATTATGATGGACCTGGACAAGGTCCACGAAATTAACGACCGTTATGGCCCCGCGGGGGGGGACCAGGTTATTATCTCCGTGGCGAATGTGCTTAAAACCATGGGCCGCCCCGGGGACATAGCCGCCCGGCTTTCGGGGGATGAATTTGCCCTGCTGCTTCCGGACACCGCCGGGGAAGATGCGGTCACGGTGGCGGAAAAAATCCGGGAAAAGGTGTCGAATCAGCCGGTACAGGTGGCAAAAAGTCCCGGCTCCCAGGATACGGCAATTTTGCAGGTTAGGACCAGCATGGGTGTTGCCGTGGCCCCCCGGCACGCGGATAATGTACGGGATCTTGTATTTGCCGCCGACACCGCCCTGCGCCGGGCCAAGGAGCTGGGACGGAACCGGGTCGAACTAGCCGGCTAGGGGTTTGCTGCGCTTGGCGCATAACACCCTTAAAAATCGCCGGTTAGGTGATTTTTACCTTGCAAACTCCATCGGACCAAGGGTCCGCAGCAGCCCGATAATCGTGCAGCCGGCTGATCGTATACCGTCGCAGGGGAGTGCAAAAGGACAGGGGGAAAATAAATGATAGCGTTGGCCAATGATCATGCGGGGATAGAGTTTAAAAAAGAAATTATAGCCCTGCTGGAAGAATTAAAGCTTCCCTATACGGACCTGGGGGTTAACAGCCCGGAAAGTACCGACTACCCCCTATGGGGTTACCGGGCCGCCAGGCTGGTGGCCTCCGGCGAGTGTGACCGGGGAATTGTTGTCTGTGGAACCGGGGTGGGTATTTCCCTGGCGGCTAACAAAGTACGGGGAATACGCTGTGTGGTCTGTACCGACTGTTATAGCGCCAAACTTTCCCGGGAACACAACGATGCCAATATGATTGCCCTGGGGGCCCGGGTGCTGGGACCGGATTTGGCCAAGATGATCCTCCGGGTATGGCTGGAAACCCCCTTTGCCGGGGGGGAACGGCACACCCGGCGGGTACATATGATCCACCGGATAGAACAGGGAGAGGAGTTGTAAGATTCCACCCGGGGAAACGCCGGGAAAACCACCCTTGGGGCCACCGCTGCGTATGGTGAACAAAGCCCTGCGGCAGATCAGTGGCGGTCCCAAAACTGTACATCCAGGGGCAGGACGCTGTTCCAATAGGGATTAAGGTTGTGGTTGGCGTTCCTGTATACCTCGTATCGCAGTTCTATCCTGCCCAGTCCCGCCTGCTCCCGCCGCTGGTTTTCACGTTCCACCGCTTTGGCAAAGGCATCGTTCCAGGCCTTGGGGACCGCCCTGTCCTTATCCCCCTGTTCAAGCAGGATTGGGGTTCCGGGGGCTATGCGGTGAAGGTAGTTAAAAAGAGAAAAATCCGCCGGGGGATAATCCCGCCGGAGCAGGCCGGCCCCGCCGGTTCTGCCGCGGTAATGGGCAAAACTATCGGGAAAGGCAAGGCTTACCGGCGCCCAGAGTACCGTGGGGACCGGTTTTTGGATAATTTCCAGAAAATGGATTGCCACCTGCCCGCCGTTACTATGGCCCCATAGGACCAGCTTTTCAAAGGAACCGGGCAGATCTATCCGATCTTCCCGGGGAATGGCCGGGGCAAAGTTAAAATCGGGATTTTCCAGGCTCTTATACAGTTCCACCGCATTTATGGTCGAGTAAAACTGGTGCAGTTCCTCCGGCGCGGGGGTGGGGGAAGAATCGCCATACCCGGGAAAATCCGGGGCTATTACCGCATAGCCCCGCTGCAGGTAGCCCCTGGCGGGGTTTTCAGTCCCCTTGCCGGTATAGTAATTCCCCCGATTCTGGTGCCCCCGGAGCATGATCACCATGCCCTTAATAGTTTCCGGGGCTATGGCGGGGATGCTCATCCGGGCGCTGATCCTTAGGCCCATGGAGCTAAAGCCCACAGTATACGCATACTGCAGGCTGTTTTTAAAAGCCAAACTTTGTATGGTAATGGGACTTGCCTTATAGGAATACGCCCCCAGGTTCCGCAGCGAAAAATCCCCAATCCGCCCTTGAACCTGGGCGCCTACAGGAACGGCTAATCCGGCATAGAATACAATATAGAGTACAAGGACCGTTATTTTTTTCATGGTTTCTAACGGGGGTTCTAAACAAGTCCCCTATAAAGTATAGACCCTCTGCGTAAGCGGCACAAGGCCCGGCCGGATTTTTGTGGGACCTTAGGTCGCCCGCATGGCTGCCGCGGATTCTAATGGCGCTTGAATTTTCTCGTTCTAAATAGTAGTCTCAAACCCATGAAGGCCGCCGTTATCTTCGGATCCCGGTCAGATCAGGGGATCATGCAAAAGGCCGCCGCGGTCCTTAGGGAGTACGGCGTGGATTTTTCCGCCCATGCCGTTTCGGCCCACCGGACCCCGGAACTGCTGGACAGGACGATCCGGGAGCTTGAAGAGGGCGGAACCGAGGTTATTATTGCCGGGGCGGGACTGGCGGCCCATCTGCCGGGGGTGATTGCCGCCAAAACCCTAATCCCGGTTATCGGGGTGCCCATCGCGTCGGGGACCCTGGGGGGCATGGATGCCCTTCTTTCCATCGTTCAAATGCCCCGGTCCGTGCCGGTGGCAGCCGTGGGGGTGGACAATGCTTCCAACGCCGCATACCTGGCGGTGCAGATACTAAGCGTAAAATATCCTGAATTAAAAAAGAAGCTTGCGGAGTACAAGGCCGGAATGAAGGATCAACTGGCCGGGGAAAGCAGAATCGACCTATAAGGAAGGACGCCATGACGGACAAACACATTGAACTGGGAAAACTGCTTTACGAAGGTAAGGCAAAACAGGTCTATGCGGCGCCCAACCAGGATCTGGTAATTATCCGGTATAAGGACGATGCCACGGCCTTTAACGGCGAAAAAAAGGGCCAAATTGAGGATAAGGGAATTATCAACAACAAGCTTTCGGCAAGTTTTTTTCGCCTGCTGGAATCTTCCGGGGTCCCCACCCATTTTGTTACCCGGATAAACGACCGGGATCAGCTTTGCAGAAATATTAAAATTATCCCCCTGGAGGTGATTGTCCGGAACGTGGCCGCCGGGTCCCTGGTCAAACGGACCGGCCAGGCAGAGGGAACGGAACTTCCCGAGCCCATGGTGGAACTTACCTACAAGGACGATGCCCAGGGAGATCCGCTGGTTACAAAGGAAGAGGCCCTGGCCCGGGGGGCGGCAAAGCCGGAAGATATCGATCATATCTGTAAGATGGCCCTTCAGGTTAACAGTATCCTTTGCCCCTTTCTTCTTAAACGAAAACTTAAGCTTATTGACTTTAAACTTGAATTTGGCCATACCGACGAAGGGCAAATAGTTTTGGCCGACGAGATCTCCCCCGATACCTGCCGCTTTTGGGACGCCGATACCAACGAAAAACTCGATAAAGACCGCTTTCGCCGTGATATGGGCGGCGTAAAAGAAGCCTATATCGAAGTTTGGGAGCGGGTTGGAGACTACCATGTTACGTCCGCCGAATAAGATGCCGGACCTTGAGGACGATAAGCTGCACGAAGAATGCGGAGTCCTTGGAATATACTGTACGGATCCCCAAAGGGACGCCGCCTCTTTGGTGTATTACGGTCTTTTCTCCCTCCAGCACCGGGGTCAGGAAAGTGCGGGGATCGCGGCGGTACAGCCCAATCCCGGTTCCGAAGGAAAAGAAGAACATACTATAGAATGCCGCAAGGGCATGGGACTGGTGGGGGAAGTCTTTAACGGCGAAATTCTGGGCCAGTTAAAAAGTCCCTCCGCCCTGGGTCATGTCCGTTATTCCACCGCCGGATCCAGCAGCATTGAAAACGCCCAGCCCTTTGTAAGCCGTTTTAAGCTGGGCTCCATCGCCGTGGCCCACAACGGCACCCTGACCAACGCCGATGTGGTACGGGAACTGCTGGAAGACGCGGGGGTGGGTTTTACCTCTTCCAGCGACAGCGAAGTGATCGTCAACCTTATCGCTAAAAACTATAAAAAGGGACTGGAAAAGGCCCTAACCGACACAATCAAGTTTATCAAAGGTTCCTATGCCCTGGTGGTTTTAACCGGCGACGCCCTGGTGGGCGCCAGGGACCCCAACGGTATCCGGCCCCTGTGCCTGGGAAAACTCGCCCCGGCGGAAAACGAAGAATCCGGCGGCTGGATACTAACCAGCGAATCCTGCGCCATCGATGCGGTGGGGGGCAGTTTTGTCCGGGATATAGAACCGGGCGAGCTGGTAATCATTAAACAAAATGAAGTTTTTTCCTTTACCTTTAGTGAAAAAACCCGGCGGGCGGTGTGCTCCTTTGAGTATGTGTACTTTGCCAGACCCGACAGCATTATTGACTCGGTGGACGTATACGGTTCCAGGGTCCGGGCGGGGGAAATTTTAGGCAGAGAATCGGCGGTTACGGCGGACCTTGTTATCGGGGTTCCCGATTCGGGAATACCCGCCGCCATAGGGTACGGCAGGGCCACGGGAACCCCCTTTGGCCTGGGGATTGTAAAAAGCAAATACGTGGGCCGGACTTTTATTGCCCCAAGCCAGATCATGCGGGAACGGGCGGTGTCGGTTAAGTACAACGTTATCGAAAGCGAGGTCCGGGGAAAGCGGGTAATTATCATCGACGATTCCATAGTCCGGGGTACCACATCCCGGCGGCTGGTTTCTATCCTAAAGACCGCCGGAGCCAGGGAAGTGCATATCCGGGTCTGTTCCCCCCCGGTGCGGTTTCCCTGTTATTTTGGCATCGACACCCCCCACCGAAGGGACCTGATAAGCAACATGAACAATGTGAGCGAACTCTGCACATCCCTGGGAGCGGACAGCCTGGCCTTTATCAGCGTGGAGGGACTGCTTGAATCTTTGGACGGCGACGGAGGCTACTGTCTGGGCTGCTTTACCGGTGAATACCCCATCCCCGTTCCCGGCGAAAAAATTTTAGATGTAAAATCCTTGCAACTACAGTCTTGATATACTATCGTTAAACTGTGAACGAAAAAAATTTAACGCAGACAAACAGCCGCATCAAGGAACTTCGCAGGGTCCTAAAGATAACCCAGGCAAATTTTGCCCAGACTATTTCGCTTTCCAGCGGATACCTGGCGGGGATTGAAACAAACAAACGCAGGGTTAATGACAGGCTGATTAAGCTTATTTGTTCCAGTTTTGCGGTGAGCGAAAACTGGCTGCGGACCGGAGAGGGGGAAATGTTTGCGAAAAACAATGAAGAACAGTTTGTTAAACTAATAGGACTGTTCAAGGAGCTAAAACCCAAGTATCAGACGTATATTTTCAAAGAAATCAGCTACTTCCTAAAGATGCAGACGGATACGCCCTAACCGCAGCGCGTAGTGCCGGGCGGTCACCTTTTTTCACACCGCCGTCCATGATGGGGCTGCCATTGACACTTCTTTCCCCCGCATGGTAGACTTTCCCTATGTGGCAAGACCCGCAAAAAATGAACCCCCTCGCCCCAAGGCTCCCCCGCGAACCGGTGAGCGGGTTCTTGGGTATTAGACCCACGGCGAATAACGATTTTTTTGTAATTTTTACGCAAAATTCGCCTAACTTGGCACGGAATTTGCTCTCTCTCTCTCTCTCTCTCTCTCTCTCTCTCTCTCTCTCTCTCTCTAATACTCACCGCCATCTTTTTCAGGCGGGGAGTTTTGCGCATAGCAAAACTCCAACGCAATGCGCAGCATTGCGAACTCACCGCCATCTTTTCCAGACGTACCTTCATTTCTTGCCAGACAAGGAACGCTGCGTATCGAGTATTTTCTCCGTCTCCTGCCCAGGGATAGATCTATCCAAAGGAATTGCCTATGACACCGAAAAATTTTATTGATCAGGTCCGTGAGTTGTATCTGGCCCGGAAAGAAAAACGGGAAATCGCCCCCGGCATATACCGGGGGACAAACCCCTCCGTTTCTTCGGAGACGGAAGACCTGTTTGCCCGTTACCTCAAGGAACGCCTGCCGGATACCGTTGAAATCTGGGTGGACCCCCAGATTTCTTATGAAGCGGAAGATACAGATAAAAAAGGAAGGCGGATTTTCCGGCCCGACATCTGCGTTATCAGGGATAACACGGTTACCGGCGCCTTCGAGTTGAAAATGGACTTGGGCTATATCCGGGAAGAATTTCCGCCCTACGCCGAAGGGCGGGCGGCTATGCTGCGGGAATTGGGAGGCGAGAAGGGTTCCATCACGAAAAGAGACCCGCCGGAGATACGGTTTGCCGGGGGCCTGGTTATGAACTTTGTGCTTATCAACGACAACAATATTTCCCGGCCTAAACTGCGGAAGGTGGAAGACTACTTCGCGGCGACCCCGCCGGGGCCGCTTTTTATCCT
>JAISLT010000011.1 GCA_031277165.1 Spirochaetaceae bacterium | reverse complement strand
TTTATCCTCAATTCAACCGGAACATGGTGCGTGATTATGAACCCGGTGGAAAAATACGGCTTTGCCCCGGACGAGCTCGGCAAGGTTGTGTTTTTTAACATTTCCGCGTTCGGGGCGCCGGTAAAAACGGCGATCTTCCTCGGCGGGCAGGAATTTGAAACCTGGTCGAAGCTTATCGCCGCGCGCCACAAACGAAAAGATTTTCCCGGCTGGGACGAGGCCTTGTACCGGTCGATACTCGCGGAAAAACGGCTCTTCCTGCTTCCCGAGCTGACGCCGGGTTCGGGCCAGTTCCCCCTGTCAAAGGCGCGGATCCTTGAGGACGGGAAGGCATATCCCTTTGACGGCATAAAAAACGCCGTGGAAAATTCCGAAGCGGATGCCGGCCTTCCCCCGTGTTTCGCCGATTACGAAAAATCCTTCGCAGCCCTTAGAATATCCCTCGTGATGCAGACCCTTACGGCGCTTGAGCGGGCGGGCCTTGAAGCGGGCCGGGACGTATATACCGAAGGGGGCTTCCGGCGGGACGAATCCTACAACCGTTTGCTTGCTTCCGCGCTGAACGGCAACAGGGCTTTCCTGACCGACATCGCCGAAGCCACCGCCCTGGGAGCGGCCATGACCGCGAAAATGGCCCTCGGCGGGAAGGCCCTTAAAGAGCTGGCCGGAGATTTTAAGATCGAGTACCATGAACAGGAAAAACTTGATATTCCCGAATTGCGTTCGTACCGGGAAGCGTGGCTGGCCGGAACCCAAACTACGGAGGTCCGTGAATGAGCGGCAGTCTTGTAAAGATGGACGGAATAGAAAAGGCCTTTCCCGGGGTAAAGGCCCTTAATAGCTGTAGTTTCGAGCTGCTTCCCGGTGAAGTCCACGGGCTTGTGGGCGAAAACGGGGCGGGCAAATCCACCCTTATGAAGGTCCTCGCGGGGATATACAAAAAAGACGGGGGAACCATTCTGGTCCGCGGAACGCCGGTGGATTTTTCCACCACCAAGCAGGCCCAGGCCATGGGGATTAGCATTATCCACCAGGAACTGAATTTGATGAAGCACCTTACCGCCGCCCAAAACATCTTTATCGGCCGGGAACAAAAGAGGGGAATGCCCTTTCTGGTGGACGATAACGAAATAAACAAAAAAACGGCGGAACTTTTTTCCCGGATCAACTTTCATTTGAGTCCATCGGTGCCTATCGCGGGGCTTACGGTGGCCCAGCAGCAGATGATAGAAGTGGCCAAGGCCCTTTCATTTAACATGGACGTGCTTATTATGGACGAACCCACCTCCGCATTAAGTGAAAGCGAAATCGAAGAACTGTTTAAGGTTATTAGACAGCTTAAGGACCAGGGGAAGGGCATTGTGTATATTTCCCACCGGATGGACGAACTCCACCAGATCTGCGACAGAATAACGGTCATGCGGGACGGAAACTACGTGGCCACCACGCCGATACCGCAGATTAGCACCGAACAAATCATCGCCCAGATGGTGGGCAGGGAAATATACGAAAGCCGCCATCTCCATGGGGATACGTCAAAGAACGAAGTGGTTCTGGAGGTTAAAAACTTAAACCGGGGCCGGGTGGTCCGGGATGTTTCTTTTTGCCTTCACCGGGGCGAAATACTGGGCTTTGCGGGGCTGCTTGGGGCCGGCAGGACCGAAACCATGCGGCTTATCTTTGGGGCGGATCCCATGGATTCGGGGGAAATCTTTATTAAGGGCAGGCCCGTGTCCATAGGCCATCCCCAGGATGCGGTGCGCCACGGAATCGGCTATCTTTCCGAAGACCGCAAACGCTACGGTCTGGCCCTGGGGATGACGGTGGCGGCCAATACCGTCATGGCTTCCCTGGGTAAATTTTTTAAACCCCTGGGCATTATTGACGAGGCCGCGGTAAAAACGGTTTCCCGGGAATATGTGGAAAAATTAAATACCAAGACCCCGTCGATCTTTCAGCTTGTAAAAAACCTTTCCGGGGGCAACCAGCAAAAGGTAGTGGTGGGCAAATGGCTTGTCCGGGACAGCGATATTTTGATATTTGACGAGCCCACCCGGGGTATAGACGTGGGGGCCAAGAGCGAAATTTACAAACTTCTTAATGAACTGGCGGATCAGGGAAAATCGATAATAATGGTCTCCTCGGAACTGCCGGAGATCCTCCGGATGAGCCACAGAACGGTGGTAATGTGCGAAGGCCGGGTAACGGCAACCCTGGACGCCGGGGAAAGTACCCAGAGCAAAATAATGTACTACGCAACACTGCGAAACAAAGCAAATCCCAACGAAAACGAGGTTTAATTATGGCGGGTAGATTTTTATCGATTAACTCAAAGGCTGCTCAGACTATTCTTGCTTTTGCCAGCCTTATTGTCCTTATCATTATTTTCTCGATCCTGTCGCCTAATTTCTTCCGGTACAGCAACATAACCACCATCCTGCTTATGACGGCGGTAAACGGTATTTTGGCGGTGGGTATTACCTTTATAATTATCACCGGGGGCATAGACCTTTCCATAGGGACGGTCATGACCTTTTGTTCCGTCATGTGTGCGGTTTTTATTACCGTCTTTGAGCTTCCCGTTCCGGCGGGACTTATCGCCGCAGTCCTGGCCGGGGCCCTTTGCGGGTTTGTCAACGGTTTTTGCATCGCAAAACTTAAGCTGCCCCCCTTCATAGCCACCCTGGGGATGATGAACGTCACCAAGGGCCTAAATCTTATTGTTTCCGGCACCAAACCGGTTTATCTAACCCATGTCGAAGGGTTCGGAAACATTGCCACTAAACCGATCCTGGGCATTCCCTCGGGGGTATTGATCTTCTTTGGAGCCGCCCTGATCGCCGCCTTTATTCTTTCAAAAACAATTATCGGCCGGTATACCTTTGCCATCGGTTCCAACGAAGAATCGGCCCGGCTCTCGGGGATCAATACCGATTGGTGGAAAATAGGCATATACTCCCTGGGGGGGGTATTTTTTGGCATCGCGGGCATTGTCATGGCAAGCCGCCTAAGCTCGGCCCAGCCCGCCCTGGGTCCGGGGTACGAAATGGACGCCATTGCCGCGGCGGTCATCGGCGGTGCATCCCTTTCCGGCGGCGAGGGAAGCATCCTGGGAACAATCATAGGGGCCTTTATTATCACGGTCCTTACCAACGGACTGCGGATACTTTCGGTTCCCCAGGAATGGCAGATGGTAGTAACGGGGCTTATTGTTATAGGGGCGGTGTATATGGACATTGCCCGCCGGAAAATACAATAGGGGTCCGCAGCCTTGGATTAGCGTTTGTCCCCACAGCAACCTTGGGGACGACCGGGTTATACCGATTTTTGGCGGTTTAGGGCCGCTGGAAATACCATGAAGTTTTCATGGAAAAATTTTTAGGAGGAAGAATATGAACAAAATCAAAACAGGAGCGGTGTTGCTTGTCCTTGCGATGCTCTTCACCGTCTATGGATGTAAGCCCCAGGCAGATACCGCCGGGGATACAATTTACATCCCCCTGGTATCTAAGGGTTTCCAGCATCAGTTCTGGCAGGCGGTTCGGCAAGGAGCGGAAAATGCCGCCAAGGATCTGGGGGTGGAGATAAACTTTATCGGCCCCGAAAGCGAATCCCAGGTTGACAAACAGATCGAGATGCTGCAGACCGAATTGGGAAAAAATCCCAAAGCCCTGGGCTTTGCCGCCCTGGACAGCCAGGCGGCCAGCCCTCTGCTTCAGCAGGCCCAGGCGAATAATATCCCGGTAATTGCCTTTGACTCCGGCGTTGACTCGGATATTCCCTTAACCACCGTTTCTACCGACAACCAGGCCGCGGCGGCCCTGGCGGCGGATAAACTCGCCGAAGCCATCGGCGGATCGGGAAAGGTGGCCCTTATTGTCCACGATCAGACCAGCCGCACCGGCATTGAACGCCGGGACGGATTCCTTAACCGGATGAAAGAGGCCTACCCCAATATCCAGGTTTTGGAAACCCAGTACGGCGGCGGGGATCACCTTAGATCCACCGAAATTGCCAAGGCGGTAATTAACGGTAATCCGGATCTTAAGGGCTACTATGGATCCAACGAAGGTTCCGCCATCGGCGTGGTAAACGCCGTGAGTGAACTAAATCTGTCGGGAAAAATAGTTGTGGTTGGCTTTGATTCAGGGAAACTCCAGCTCGATGCGATCCGGTCCGGACTTATGTACGGGGCGGTTCAGCAGAATCCCGTTAAGATGGGGTACGAAACGGTCCGCGCCGCGGTCGATGCCCTTAACGGAAAGACCCTTCCCAAGGTGATCGATTCCGGCTTTGTCTGGGCCGACACGAACAACATTGATACCCCCGAAGTACAGGCGGTGGTGTACGAATAATCCTGTTTGATCAAGGCTCCCTTGGCGGGGCCTTGTCAAATGGTGAAGGCCATCCGGGCCTGTTCCAAAACTCTTTTTAGTTTTGGAACAGGCCTTACCGTTTTATCCCCCATGGTTGTACAGGCAGGGAATCAGCAATCCCGTACCTGGAAACAATTACAATCGGAATTTATCCACTAATTTCCCCGGCGGACAAATGCGTCCCTATAGCCCCGGGACTGGAAATTTCTCAGCAGGGCCCCGGACTCTCCCTGATTAACGGGACCCACCAGAATCCGGTACACCGGCTTGCCGGGGACCCCGGTACATTGGACCGCCAGGGGATAATTTTTGTCTACCCTTGCCAATTCCTGCTCCACCGCCCCAATCTGGCTGTAGGCCCCGATCTGGAGGTAGTACTTTCCCCGTTCCAGATCCGACACCGCCGGGACGCTAAAGACCTGCGGAACCGAACCGGCTTCGTCATAGGACCGGGGAACCCGTTCCTCCGCCGGTACAAGGGTGTAGCTATACTCCGGGGAAGCACCGGCGGTCTCCGTCTCAGGGGGAACGGACGGCGCCGGTTCCGGGGTGTCACCGGATGCGGCCTGGGGAACCGGCACAGGAACCGGTACCGGAACGGGTATAAGCACCGGTCCGCTTACCGATATGGGGGAAGGCTCGTTCCTGGGTTCCGTTCCGGGGATCGTTTCCCGGGGAATGTCCGATAGGACCGGATCTTTCCCCGGTCCGCCCAGGGCAATAAGGGCGTCGGTGGTATCCACCGGATCCTCCACCGGGCTTATCGCCGGAACAGGCCCCTCCACGGGCGCTCCCGCCCAGGCGCTTTCGGGATCCTTTTCCTGTTCCCGGAAAGAACCGGCCGGTTCCGCCGGAGCTTCTTCCGGTGTACGTGCCGCGGCCGGGTCGGAGGGGAAGGCGCCGATTACCGGATCAAGCGCCGGAGGATTCAAAGCCGGTAAAGCGGCCTCCGGGGTGGAATCCCCCGCATCCTCCGGGCCGCCGGCTTTCGTATTACCGGCTTCCGTGATAACAGCTTCTGTATTGCCGGTGCCGGCGGCTTCCGCCGGCTGTCCCGCCGGAGGAAGCGCTCCGGGGTAGGCCCCTTCTACCGCCGCCAGGGGATCGTAGTCGGGATCCCCTGAACGGAGGTGATCCTCGGTAAACCGCGAAAAGGCTATGGGGTCCGAAGGCTGGATCATCCGTATGCGGCCAATGGTCCGGCTTTGAAGTCCCACCGCCACCGCCGCCTCCCTGGAAACCAGAGCTAAAAGTCCCGGAGTGTCCAGGCCCGCGGAGACAATCACCCGGACAGTTTTTCCCGTTTCCAGGTTGGTCAGATCCACCACGGTGTTCCGGGGAAAGGCATTGGTGGCCACGTAGAGGCCCTCCTCCGGAAAATCCCCCGAAACAGCGGCGGCCCCTTCCCATACGGAGGCGCCGGTAAAAAGAACGCCCATGGCTAATACCAGGGAAACAAAAAAAAGTTTCTTCATAATTGCGAGCCTCTATGTGCCAATTGGGGAATAAGCCTTTTTGCGCTTATTTTAGCATCGGTAAATTCCTTTTCGGAATTTTCCCAGGGCTTTGCGGCCACGGAACTTTCATACAACAGCTTTCCGCTGGAAACGCTAAAAACCTTCATACGTACTTCCCGGGGATGTTCCGGGTCCTCCTCGGGGTAGGAAAGAAAAACCATCACAAAAAAATCCGCCCCCCCCAGCCGGGCTTCGTCAAAGTCCCGCCGGGCCTGGGAGGGTATCTCCGAATCCGGCGCCGCCGGAAGCCGTAAAATGGGGGCGTTAGAAACAATATGTCCCGCATCAAAAAGAGCGTCCATGATCCCGCTTTCCCAGACCGAGGCCGATTCGGTGCGCCCGGTACCGGAAGGCAGGCCTGTTTCAATGATCAAAACAGAAACCGTGGCCCCCTGAAGGACCGTAAGGCCTGCAAAAACAAGAATTAAAACTATGAAACGCCTTTTCATGGCAACCCTCCATTTACACTATCGGCGGGTATGAAATAAGAATTAAGACAAGACTTCACTCTGTGTCTTTAATTCTGTAAACTATACTTACCAAATGAAGTACTTTGCAGCCCAGGTAAAAACCCGGGGGGAGGAAAAATATATCAAGCTGTTCAGGGCCTTGCACCCCCAGTGCGGCATTAAGATCTACTTTCCCAAGCGGAAGCTCAATGTCCGCCGCCGGGGAGTGATGGTCCAAACCACCCCGGCGGTTTTTCCGGGGTATATTTTTTTGGAGATCGATGACGAGGATTCGATCCGGCATTACCACTGGCTTTTTCGCAAAACCGAAGGATTTTACCGGTTTCTAAAGTCCAACCAGAATATCCGGCCCCTGGAGGACCGGGATCTGGAAACGGTACTCCACTTTATCAAAAGAACGGGCCCCCTGGCGGGGATTTCCAGGGTCTACTTCGACAAAAATTCCCGGATTGTGGTGGTGGACGGCCCCCTGGTAGGACTTGAGGGAGATATTATAAAGGTCGATAAAAGAAAGGGAAGGGCAAAAATAAAACTTGACCTGTACGACGATTCGTTTACTATAGATTTAGGATTTGAAATGATGAAACCGGCGGCCCACCCCGGTCTAAAGGTCTAAATCCTGTTAGGGAGGGGATATATGAAAAAAACCGGAGGATCCCAGCTGTACATTATCGGCGCGGGCTTTGCGGGGCAAACCCTGGCGCGGGAAATTAAAACCAAGGCCATCCTGGGGACGGTGGTGGCCTTTCTGGACGACGATCCGGAAAAGATCGGAAAAAAAATCCAGGGAATTCCCGTTTTGGGCCCGATCCGGGACGTGGCCCGGCTTTTAAGGATGAACCCTGCGGACGGGGCGATTATCGCCATCCCCAGCGCATCCCGGGAATACCTAAAGGAACTCTACGATATTCTTAAAAAGGCCGGATTCCAGCGGATCCGGATCCTCCCGGGAATTTCCCAGATCATCGAAGGGGACGCCCACCTGATCCAGACCAGATCGATCGATCCCCAGGATCTGCTGGGCCGGACCCCGGTGGCGGTGAACCTTAAAAAAAGCCTGGAATACCTCAGGGGTAAGCGGGTCCTGGTAACCGGCGCGGGGGGATCCATCGGCAGCGAATTATGCCGGCAGCTCCTTTCCGGCGGCGCTTCCCGGCTTTACCTCTTTGGGCACGGGGAAAATTCTATCTATCTGATCGACCGGGAACTGCGGCTGCTCCAGGAAGAGGGGGTTGGGGAACGGGCCACCATAATTCCCATCATCGGGGACCTGCGGGACCGGAATTATGTGGACTATATCCTGGGCAAACTAAGGGCGGATGTTATTTTTCATACCGCGGCCTACAAGCATGTGCCCATGATGGAAGAAAATCCTGTGGCGGCCATGGAAAATAACTTCTTTGGCACCAAAAATCTTGTGGACGCCGCCAAAACCCACGGGGTCAGGCGCTTTGTCCACATTACCACCGATAAGGCGGTGGATCCCGTGTCGGTATACGGCGCCTCCAAATTGCTCTGCGAAAGGCTTGTCCTTGCCGCGGCGGGGCCGGAAAACCGTTTTATGGTGGTCCGGTTCGGCAATGTCCTGGGTTCCCGGGGTTCTATCATGCTCCTGTTTCAAAGGCAGATTGAAAAAGGGGGCCCCCTAACAGTGACCCACCCGGATATGAAGCGCTGGTTCATGACCATTCCGGAGGCCTGTTCCCTGGTTTTAAAGGCCGGAGGGGTGGGTGAAAACGGCAACCTTTATCTGCTGGACATGGGGGAACCGGTACTGATCCGGGATCTGGCGGAACAGATGATCCGGTTCTACGGTTACGAAAGCGGCCGTGACATCCGGATCGAGTACACCGGCACCCGCCCCGGGGAACGGCTGGATGAAAAACTCTGGGGAAAAGACGAGCGTCCGGAACCCACGGGGTTTAACCGGATCCTCGTCCTTAAACGGGAAAGCCCTTCCAAGATCGATCTGGACGCCCTGATCGAAGAGCTTTCCCCCATTGTCAGCGTCGATCCCCGGCATAGAGACAGATACCGGAACGGATCCCTGCTTAGGGAAATACTTCAGAAATATGTACCAACCCTGCGGCCCGATTATCCCGGCGGGCAGATCCGCTGCGGCTCCCAGGGATCCCCCGGTTCCGCCCTCCCCGCCTCTTCGGCACTTGTAAGCCCCTCCGCGGAACCGGTCCCGGTTTTGTAATATGGAGACCATCCCCTTTGCCCGGCCCTGGACCGGCAAAGAAGAAGAAGAGGCGGTTCTTCGGGTGCTTCGCTCCGGCTGGCTTACCACGGGAAGGGAAGCCCTGGCCTTTGAAGCGGAATTTTCGGCCTTTTTGATGGAACGGGCCGCGCCGGGGGAACCGGAAATCCAAGCCCTGGCGGTAAATTCAGCCACATCGGGGCTTCACCTGGCATTGGAGGCCCTGGGAATAGGTCCCGGAGACGCGGTGTTCCTCCCCTCGTACACCTTCACCGCCACCGCAGAGGTGGTCCGCTACCTGGGGGCAGAGGCGGTTTTTGTGGATCTGGAAGGAGATTCCTACAATATCGGCCCCGCCGGTCTGGAACAGGCCCTATCCCGCGCCCTGGGCCCCGGCATCCGGCCCCGGGCGGTAATTCCCGTCCACTTTGGGGGCCTGCCCTGCGACATGGGGGCAATAAAGGACCTTGCCCGCCGGTACGGACTGGCGGTGGTGGAAGATGCGGCCCATGCGTTTCCCGCCCCGCTTCCGGGGAAGGATTCCCCCTGGGCCGGAACCGGGGGAGACGCGGGGGTTTTTTCGTTCTATGCGACAAAGACCATCACCACCGGAGAGGGGGGCATGGTGGTTACCCGGAGAAAGGACCTGGCCGAACGGGTTTCCCTTATGCGCAGCCACGGCATAGACCGCAGTATTTGGAACAGGTACACCGACCCGAAGGCTCCCTGGTACTACGAAGTGGTGGCCCCGGGGTATAAGTACAACCTGCCGGACCTTCTGGCGGCCCTGGGAAGGGTCCAGCTTAGCCGGGCCATGGAACTGCTGAAGATGAGGGAATCTATCGCCGCCCGGTACGACGGGGCATTAAAAAATCACGGGGCGGTGATCCTCCCCCCGCCGGGGGGCGCCAGACACCTCTATACCCTGCGGTTTAGGAACCCCGCGGATAGGGACCCCTGCATGGAATATCTCCGTAATAAGGGCATAGGGACCTCGGTGCACTTTATTCCCCTCCACATTATGCCTTATTATAAAGAAAGGTACGGCCTAAAAGCAGAGGAATATCCGGAATCCCTAAAACGGTTCAGGGAAACCCTGTCCCTTCCTATCTGGCCCGGAATGAGCGAAGCCCAGGTAGACCGGGTGATCGGAGCGGTCCGGGAGGCCCCGGCAGCCTGCGGAACCGGTGGATTTTCTGCATAGGAGTTTGTTACGCTTTGCGCATAACAAACTCCCTTAAAAATCGCCGGTCCGGCGATTTTTTACCTTGCAAAGTCCATCGGACCAAAGGTCCGCAGCGGCCCGATAATCGTGCGACGGGCCGATAGGCATGGGGCCTTCCCAAAGCTTTAATTTTTGGGAAAGTTCCGGTATCGTGGAGCGTGTATGTACAGGCACAGCAAATCACCGGCGGCCCCTTAGGGCAGAATCCGAGGTTCCGTGGAAAAGCCCCCCTTTGTGGACGACATTGCCGTTAAAAATTGCCTCTGGGGTATACTGCTCCGATCTCCGGTACGGGCCGGGCGCTTAAAAGCCATCCGGACCCCCCGGCTGCCCTCCGGGGTGTCTCTGGTGCAGGAAAGGGATGTCCCCGGAAAAAAAACAATTACCTGTCCCGGGGGGGCGGAAATCCCCCTGTTCCCCGGAACAGAACTGTCCTACTACGGTCAGCCGGCGGCCCTGCTTTTGGGACCGGATCCGGCGAAGCTCCGGGAACTGGCGGATCAATGTACCGTGGCGGCTGAACCATACCCGGACACGGCCCTGGAAGAGACGGTGCTGGTGGAACGGAACTACAGCGGCGGCGATACGGAATCGGCCTTTGAAAAAGCCCGGACTGTGGTGGAAGGAACCTACTCCGCGGACTTTCTCGATCCCTGGCCCAGCGATCCCCTGGGGGTCCTGGCCCTGCCCGGTCCGGAGCCTTCCATGCGTATCCATGTCCCATCCCAGTGGCCGGGATTTGTCCGGAATTCCCTGGCCCAGGTTCTTAACTGCAAAGAAAATTCCATCCAGGTTGAGGTTTCCAGGCTGGAGATACATCTCGATGGAAGAATTTGGCCCCCCGCCCTGCTGGCCTGCCAGGCCGCGGTGGGGGCCCGTATCCGGGGCAAACCGGTTAAGCTGGTGCTTACCCGGGAGGAAGATTTTCTCTACTCCCCCAAAACGGTCCGCTCGGAAATTCATATCCAAAGTGCCCTGGGAATACACGGACAAATACTGGGAAGCAGAATCAATATCCGGGCGAACCTTGGATCCCACGGGGTTTTTGCCAATGAAATCCTTGACCGGATTGCCCTGGGCGCCCTGGGGGTCTATAACCACGGCAGCGTAAAACTTCTGGCCCAGGGGTATACCAGCCCCATCCCTCCCGCGGGCCCCATGGCGGGGTTTGGCCTGGTCCAGGGTTTCTTTGCCGCGGAACGCCATGCCTCCCAGATAGCCGATACCCTGGAGGAAGATCCCGCGGAATGGCGGAAGATTTTTTTTCTCCGCCGGGGAAAAAAGCTTCTGCCGGGCATAGAGATCCGGGAAGATCCGCCCCTGGAGGAACTGCTGGACACCGTGGCGGCCATGGGCGATTACCGCCGAAAGTGGGCGGCCAACGAACTGCTTAGGAAAAACCGGCGAAACGAACCCTCCCGGTGGAAAAACATCCACGAACCCTTCCGGGGAATCGGCATAAGCCTGGCATGCCAGGGCGGTTCCTTCCTCTACGATTCCCCCCTTCCCGGTTCAAAAACAACCGGGGCGGTGGAGCTTACCCTGGAAAAGGACGGGGTCTTGGAAATACGAACCACCTTTCCCTGGGGCGAAAATCAACTTCAGGGCTGGAGAACCCTGGCGGAGCGGATCCTGGGGGTAGACAACCTGCGGATCCGAACCTGGGACGGGGAAAAACCTATTCCCGAATCGGGGCCCGCGTGCCTTTCCCGGGGGATTACCACCGTGACGGCCCTGGTAGAAAAGGCCTGTACCGCTATCAGAAAACAGCGCTTCCGGGATCCCCTGCCTATTACGGTGCGGCGGTACTACCATCCCTCGAAGGTTCAGTCCTGGGAACAGAGCCTCTACGATGAAAACGCCCTTTCCCCCCTAAGCTGGGGAACGGCGGTGGTGGAGGTGGAGGTCGATCCGGTAGAATATGTACCGGGAATCAGGGGCATCTGGATGGCCCTGGAGGGGGGAACCATTTTAACAGAAGCCAGGGCCCGGAAAACCATCGCCCGGGGCTGCGTCCAGGCCCTTTCCTGGGCCATGGGAGAACGGATCGAATACCGGGAAGGAAAAATAGATCCCCGGGCGGTGGAAAGCTACCCCCTTCTGGGGACCGGGGAGATCCCCCCCCCGGGCATTGATTTTCTCTGGTCCCAGGGATCCCCCAGGGGAATCGGGGACCTGCCCTTTGTAACGGTCCCCGGCGCCTATGCCCAGGCCCTTTCCCAGGCCCTGGATTATCCCTTTCAAAAATTTCCCATCGATTCCCGGGACATATGGACGGCCATACAGAACCTGCGGTCCGCGGGAATACGGGAGGGAACCCCATGACCATACGGTTTATTTTAAACGGCGAAGACATGGAAATTAACACCGAGGCAAACCAGCGGCTTATTAGCATCCTGCGGGAACACTTTAACCTTACCGCTTCGAAGAACGGCTGCCTAAGCGGAAGCTGCGGGGTTTGTACGGTGATCTTTAACGGCGCCGTGTCTCCCTCCTGTCTTATTCCCGCCTTTCGTATTCAGGAAAGCGAGATTATTACCCTGGAGGGATTTTCCCAAACCATAGAGTACCAGGATATTATGGCCGGGTTTGCCCGGGCGGGGGTGGAAAACTGCGGCTACTGCGATGCGGGGAAGGTCCTAACCGCGGAACTGCTCCTGGAACAAAAAATCCAGCCCTCCCGGAAAGATTTTATCGCCGCCTTCCGGGGTATACGGTGCCGCTGTACCGATGTGGAGATCCTTTACCAGGGAGTACTGGCCGCGGGGGAACTGCGGCAGCGGAGGATATATGGCCGTTCTTCATAGCCAGGTCCTCCGGCCCGGGGGATTCTCCGAACTTTTCCCGGCCTGGGCCCGCTACCCCGATGCGGTCCTCTTTGCCGGGGGTACTTCGTTAATCCGCTCCCAGGGACAGGAACTGCCGAAACTTCCCGATAATATCCTTTCCCTGGAAAAGATCGACGAGCTTCACCGGATAACCAGAACCGAACGGTACCTGGAAATCGGCGCCGCAGTAAAATTAAGCGACATCATTGCCCTGGGAAAAACAGTCCCCGGGGCATTCTCCAGTACCCTCCTGGGCATCGCCAGCCCCCCCATACGGAACCTGGCTACCATCGGGGGAAACCTCTGCGTCTGCGGGGACGCCACAGCCCCCATGGCAGCCCTGGACGCCCGGTACGAACTGCGCAGTGCCGGCGGGATCCGGTGGATCTCGGCAAACCGGTTTTCGTCCCTGCCGGTAAACCTAAGCCCCCAGGAAATGCTAAGCCGGATCCGCATACCCCTGGAACAGTGGACCTACACAATATACCGGAAATTCCACGCCCTGACGGAAAACGACGGCGGGGTACTGCTTATGCTGATACAAAACCAGAAGGACATCCTTGTTAAAATTCAGATAGTTTTTGCGGGAAAGACCCTGTTCCGGGACAAGAACAGCGAAACCTACCTGGAAGGGAAGGCTCTGCCGCTGGACCGGAAAGACGCCTTTCATTACCGGGATCTATGGAAGACATACCTGGAGGGCCTGGGAAAACCGGGGCCCCTGCTGCGCTCAAAAATTATCAACGGTATAGAAGCGGGAATCCTGGGGCTGGCGGATTAAGGGACCCCGCGGATCCACCGGTCCCGTCCCCAGATTGCTTTTTTTTGTACTTCATGATATTTTTTAGCTATATAGACCTTTCCCGCATCTACAGAGCGTGTTTCGGCCGCCTGGGGTGTTTTGGTCGTTCATTTTTCACTTTGCATCGGGCGGGTTTGAACAAACCATATGGCGCCCGGTGGTTTTTATTTGCCCGGATCCCAGGATCCTTCGGGCCGGAAAAGTCCTGCGCTTGCTGTGCAAAAGATTCCGCTTGCCGGGGCGCTTTTACGGTTAAAAATCCGGAGGTTTAGGCGTTTTATGCCGGTGTACAAGTTCGGGGATCACCCCTGTTCTGTCAGTATACGAAGAAGCCCGCCCCGGAGGGAGGAACTCTACGCCGGTGCGGGGTACCCGCCCGGGGATAAACCGGCGGCCCTTCTGGTGTGTGACACAAACACCGCCCCTCTGGGACGGGACATGGACATCCCCCGCTGTGTCCTCCCCCCGGGGGAAGATGCTAAAAACTGGGGATCGGTGGAGGCCATTATCCGCACCGCCCAAAGCCGGGGCCTGGGGCGGGACGGCCTCTTTATCGGCCTGGGCGGCGGGGTAGTCTGTGACCTTACCGCCTTTGCCGCCTCCGTATATATGCGGGGGGCGGCGCTGGCGCTGGTTCCCACCACCCTGCTCTGTATGGTAGACGCATGCCTGGGGGGAAAAACCGGGTTTGACCTGGGGGGAATAAAAAACCTTGCCGGAACCTTCTACCCCGCCGGGTTCATTGCAATTGCATCGGATCTGTTACGCACCCTGCCCCCGGCGGAATGGAAATCCGGTACGGCGGAACTTATTAAAACGGCAATCCTTTCGGGAGATCGGGATTTTCTTGGGCAGTTCACCCGGCCCTTCCGGGGGGAACCGTTTCTGCCATTAATAGAACGGGCCCTTATAGTCAAGGGACGGATTGTGGAGTCGGATCCGCAGGAAACAGGTACCGAGCGGGCCCTGTTAAATCTGGGCCATACCTTTGGCCATGCCTTGGAGGCCGCCCTGGGATTGGGGTTGATAAGCCACGGCGAAGCCGTAGCCTGGGGAATAGCCCGGGCCTGCGAACTGGGGAAGGAATTGGGAATAACCCCTCCGGCACTGGAGGAACAGATCCTGGGGATCCTTCATGCCTGGGACTACGAGACCGCCCTTCCCTACCCCCGGCGGATAAACCCCGGTGTATTCCGGGAAGCCCTGGGGAGCGATAAAAAGAAAAGGGGCGGAAAACTCCGGTTCGTGGTGCCCTGTGCCGGGGGCGCCCGGCTGCTTGCCCTGGACAGCTCCATGGAAAAAATACTGGAAAAAACACTATTAAAGAGGCTTTTACCCTAATAGCCGGCGGCATCGCCCATGGCCTTGCGGGCTGCGCCGCCTGGGGCCTTGGTGAGTTTTTTGCGGCTTTAGCCGGGAAACGCCCCAGGGGGCCGGCGGTTTTGGTTCTTCTTCTTACGGGGGGATTTTTCCTTTCTGCACAGGCCGGATCAGAAAACACCGGCGCTGCGGCCTATGTGATCCAATCCGTTGACTACCGCATCACGGGAAAGACCCGGCCCCAGGCTTTGGACCGGGTTCTCCGTCCGGGGGTGGGGCAGACCCTGGAAAGCCTGGAAGAGTTGGAGGCCCATATAGCCGGGAAAACCCGGGAACTCCATAATATCCGGGCCCTGACAACCGAAGGGAGCTTTATCCGGTATACCCTGGGAGAACCGGGGCCGCAGGGAACGGTCCCGGTTTATCTGGAAATTTTTGCCGTGGACAGCGGGAATTTTATTGTTCTGCCGGAACCCAAGTACGATTCCAATTCCGGCTTTTCGTTCAGCCTAAAGGCCCGGGACTATAATTTTCTAGGGAGCCTTTCGCCCCTTAAATTCGATCTGGGCTGGGAAACCGACGAAAAAGACCGGCGTTCCGTGGGGTTCCTTTTAGACATGGATCTTCCCTTCCGGGCCCTGGGGTACGATTGGAACGTTACCTTTAGCCACGACTTTAAGTATTTTTTTAATGCCCCGGTGTATTATAAGAATATCACGGGGCTTTCCATAGATTTCCCCCTTTCCTTTACCGTCCTTAGGGCCGGACTTGAACAGGGCCTGGTGATCCATGAAGAAAACGACCTGAAGGACCATATTGACGACGGGGAATACCACGATTGGTATCTGTACAGCAGGGTCTATGGCCGGTGGAATATTCCCACCCCCTTGGAAGCAGGGCCCTTCGGCAGGGTTACATACACCCCGGAGCTGTACGTCCACAGTAACTACCAGCCCGGGGGCGATGTGGGCCCGTACCGCCGGGGGCCCACGGCGGGCCTTAACCAGCGCCTGGGGTTTGAACGAATCGACTGGCTGGGGAATTTTCGCCAGGGTCTTAAGGCGGAACTCCTGGCCGCCCATGGTTATAACACCTATTATAACGATTGGGACCACAGCATAGGAGCCGCCGTTCAGGGACACCTAAGGGTCTCTTCCCTCTTTGGCGTATCCGGCAGGTTTATGTATACCCTTTGGCTGGACGATTCCTACACCGCCGGGGGGGATACAATTCGGGGTTACCGGGACGATGAACTAAGGGTAAAACAACGGCTTTCTTTTAACCTGGACTTTCCCTTCCGGCTTATCCGTTTTGTTCCTTCCGAGTGGACCGCCAACCCCAAGGTCCGGTACTTTGACTTTGAACAGCACTGGTCTCCCTTTGTGGATGTGCTGCTGGTGGACGCCGCCGGCGAAGGCTATGCCTTTAGCCCCGGGGACACTATTAGCTCCCTGGGGCTGGAGCTGATTACCTTCCCCCTTACCTGGCGCAGCTTTTACCTGCGCATAAGCGCCGGCTGGAACATACGGGAATGGATCCGGACCGGTCAGCCTCCTTCGGGAATTCACCGGGAAATTTTTATTGGCCTGGGCTATTTTTATTAAAGGAACCCCGCAGCCCTGCGCACCCATGGACTGTATGGCAGGGCGGCAAACCGCGGTAAAATCGTATGGACGCTTTAGATCGTAAACCCATCATTGTTCTTAAGGATATAAAAAAAAGTTACCCCATGGGGGAAGTAAACGTGGAAGCCCTTAGGGGGATCTCCATAGAACTTTCCGGCGGGGATTTTATTTCCGTGGCGGGCCCCTCCGGTTCCGGCAAGACCACGATGATGAACATCATCGGCCTTATCGACAGGCCCACCGGCGGCAGCCTCTTTGTAGAGGGGGTGCAGGTTGATTCTTTGGGACGCCGGGAACTTACCCGGATTCGCCGGGAATTTATCGGTTTTGTGTTCCAGTCCTTTAACCTTCTGCCGGTCCTAAGTGTTTTTGAAAATGTGGAACTGCCCCTTCTAATTGGGGATGCCAGGCTTTCCAGGGCCCAGCGAAAAGAACGGGTTGAATATTTTCTGGAGGAGGTGGGTCTGGCGGACCGGAGAAACCACCGGCCTTCGGAACTGTCCGGGGGACAGCAGCAGCGGGCCGCCATTGCCAGGGCCATGGTGACAAAGCCAAAGCTCGTTATCGCCGACGAGCCCACGGCAAACCTTGACTCCGCCAATGGGGAACGGATCCTGGAGCTGATGAAGAGGGTAAACAAGGAAGAGAACACCACCTTTCTTTTTTCCACCCATAATCCCGACATCTGGAAAATCGCCGATCATATTTTGTTTTTGCGGGATGGCGAGGTGGAGTCGGAAAAACGAAAATGATCTGGCAGCTTATCCTTCGTAACATACTGCGGAATAAAAAAAACAGCCTGGTGATCTTCCTGCTTATTACCCTGATCACCGCCCTGTTTTTTATCGGCAACAGCCTCATAGGACAGACCAATGCGGGGCTGCAAAAAACCTACATAGACAGCCTTACCGCGGATGTGGTGATCCAAAAAGACAGCGACATGAGCATGAACCTTTTTGGGGCCAATTCGCCGGTAATCGATAATTACGTTACAATCCCCGTGCTGCCGGCCTATGATAATATCATCGAGCTTATTGCCGCCGAAAACACCATAGAGGGCTACACCAGCCAGGTTTCCGGCAGGGCCGCCCTGGAGCTGCCGGAACTTACGGACAACGACGAACCGGTGCTGGTCTGCGGGGTGGAACCGGAAACGTATTTTACCTGTTTTCCCGGTATTACGGTGGAAGAGGGCCGTTTTATACAGCCCGACGAATACGGCGCCATGATTACCACGGCCCGGGCCGACCGGCTGGAGAAAGAAACGGGGATCCGTCCCACCGTCGGCATGCCCATGATTTTTACCTCCGCGGGGTACATTGGGTTTAAAATTCGGGAAGTACCCCTGGTGGGCATTTACCGGTACCAAAACCCCGGACAATTTATGAACGAGATAGTCATTGCGGATCCCCAAACCGTCCGGGTACTGCTGTCCGTCCAGGTGGCCACCGCCCCGGCGGCGGAGGACCAGTCCCTGCTCCCCACGGATCCGGACTCCTTTTTTGCGGACCCGGATTCAGAGGAGGATCCCCCCTACTCCGAACCTTTCGATGGTTTTACCCCGGAGGATCTGGGGAACTTTCTTAGGTCCACCGCCGGATCCCCGGCGGAAGTAAGCGGCGGGGACTGGAATTTTATCCTGCTGCGGCTTAAGGAGGGAGTTCCCCCCGCCCCCGTTATTAGAAACCTAAACCGGCAGCTTAGGGATTTTGGCGTTTATGCCTCGGGATGGAGGACCGCCGCGGGTACCTCGGCGATCATGATGCTGCTGGTCCAGGCCTTTTTTAACATCGGCGGCCTTTTGGTCAGCATCGCCGGGGTTATTGTGGTAATAAACATCCTCCTCATTGCCGTCTTTCGCCGGACCAGGGAGATAGGCACCCTGCGGGCCATCGGCGCCCCGGACCTTTATATCCGCCTGCTTATTATGGGCGAAAATTGTCTTATTGCGTTCATCGGGGGAATCGCCGGGCTCATCGCGGGAATAGGATCCCTGCGGCTTATTAACTCGATGAATATCGGAATACCCAACGAACTGGTGGCTTCCCTTCTTGGGGGCAGCACCCTCCATATCGGCTTCCTTCCCCTGACGGCCCTGGGGTCTTTTTGCATTGCCCTGCTTTTAGGGGCGGCGGCGTCGATCTATCCGGTGGAAACGGCGGTACACATCGATCCCATTACGGCGGTACAGGAAGGATGAAACTGCCGGTTTTCCTGCGCATATCCCTCAAGTACCTTTGGCGGTACCGGCGGCGGTATCTTTTTTTATTCCTGGCCCTGGGGTTTGGCTTTGGGGTGGTTACGGTCATAAGTTCCCTTAAGGATGGCATGAAAGAAAACCTTTACCTTTCCGCCCGGTCCCACTATGCGGGGGACATCGTGGCCCTGGGGTACAACCCCGATCTGGGGATTAAACACCACCTGGACCGGGACCAAATAGATGCCATTTTTGCATCCGCCGGGGCTGCGGGAATAAATACCGCCGGGGCTGCAATACGGACCACCCTAACGGGAATGAAGGAAGGGACAATCTATTTTAACGGTAACGCCGTGGCCCTTAAGTACGTGGTGGGGGTAGACTGGGAACGGGAGGCCTCCTATTTTAAGGACCTTTCTTATACGGAAAGCCCCGATCCACCCCAGGCCGATTCCATATTTCTTTCCGCCCCCATTGCCCAGGAACTGGGAGCCCGGCAGGGGGACGGAATAATTCTGGAGACCCTGACCGTTACGGGGGAAAAAAATACCGGGCCCTTTGTTATCGCCGGCGTGGTGGAAGACACAAGCTTTTTTAGTTATTACAAGGTGTATGTGTCCCGGCCCGCTTTGAACCGCCTTATTGGCTTTGCCGGCGAGGATTGCTCCCTGATCGGTTTCTATCTGCGGAATAAAACGGCCCCGTCTTCATCGTTTGTAGATGCCAAACGAAGGGCCCTATACCAGGATCTGGCGGAACGGATACATACCGGTCCCCTGGTGTATGACCGGGATGCCTTTGATCAAGAGACAGATAAAGCCGGGGGTGGAGGCACTGTCTTTCTGGTTACCCTGCCGGTGTACCTTTCCGAGGTGGCCGAATTACTGGAGGCCATTGATCTGGCCTCCTATGTACTGTACGGAATGATGCTGGCGATTATTATGGTCAGCGCCGGCGTAACCTGCCGGCTGATACTTCACGAACGGAGCAGAGAAACCGGAACCATGCGGACCATAGGTTTTTACGACGCCGATCTGCGGATCATACTACAGTTGGAGCTCTGCATGGCCGCCCTTTCCTCCATGGCCGCGGGTTTTATTCTGGCCCTTTTCATTAACCAAATTTTATCCTATACTTCTTTTAAATGGTTTCCCGGGTTTGAGGTTTTTATGCAAAACGGCAGAATTACGGCCCTGTATGTACCGGAAACAATTGCCCTTAATGTGGCGGCGGTGCTGGCCATGCTTATCCTGGCCGTCTGGGGGCCCATATTTCGTAATTCCCGCAGTTCCTTGCCGGAAATGCTTTCTGGAGGTATCCTGTGATTTTCTTTCAACGCGGCGGCGGTTTGCCCAGGGGGTTCTTTTTCCCGGCGCTTATGCTGCTGGTCTGCCCCCTCTGGGGAATAAGTGATCTGGAGCTGCTTCGGCAGGCGGACAGTCTGGCCAGTTATATGGATACGGACTTTTCTGCGGAATATACGATTATACAGGAAAAACCCGGCCAGGGCCGTACCAAGACCGTTGCGGGGGTTTTCCGCAGGGACGCCCGGGAAACCTATGTGATAGTGATCATGGAACCGGTTATCAGTAAGGGCCAGGGATATTTAAAACAGGGCAAAACCCTGTGGTTCTATGACCCCGAAAGCAGGCGGTTTAACTCCACCTCCAGCCAGGAACGGTTCCAGAACACCAATGCCCGGAATTCGGATTTTACCCGCTCAACCCTGGCCCACGATTACCGCATAGTTTCCGGCGGCGACGCCATGCTGGGCAGGCTTAAGTGCCGGCTCCTGTCCTTAGAGGCGGTAACCAACGGCATGACCTATCCAAAAATGAAGATCTGGATCAGCGAAGACGGGCTGGTTCGCAAAACCGAAGACTACAGCCTTTCCGGCCAGCTCTTAAGAACCTCCGCCGTGGCCGATTACTACCGCATAGGGAACCGGTACATTCCCAAGCAGATCCTCCTTGTGGACGCCCTGCGGGGGGCGGTAATCAACGGCGCCTTTATCAACGAACGGACCCAGATAAGTATCAACAAGCCTTCGTTTAGAAAGGTGGCCGATTCGGTCTTCTCAAAAACCTTCCTGGAAACCGTCACGCATTGAGCCGGATTTATTTTTTCCTCATCGTCCTGGCCCTGGGAATGTCCCCGGGGGTGTTTTTGACCGGCGGAACCCTGGGGGCCCAGGACGAAGAATGGGCCAATATCGACATTGACGCCCTCTTTGACGATCCCCAGGAGACCGAGCCCCAGGAAGAAGACGGCATAGAGCCGGAAGACACCATTACCCTGCGGGACCGGGTAATAATCGAAGCGTCCTATAATTTTGTTGCGGCTTTTTCCCCGGGGTGGAACGAAGCTCCGTGGTTTGACATTAAAAAAAAATATAGCTATATCCTTGGGGCCAAAATGGATGCCCTCTTGAGCATGGACTTTAACCTTACCGAATCGCTGCGGGTTTGGAATTCCTTTTCCTTTTCCGTTCCCGATAAGACGGTTTTTGCCGTAAAAGAATTCTATTTTGATTACAACCTTCAGCAGCTTTTATACCTGCGGGCGGGACTTTTTACTATTGCCTGGGGTATATCCACCAACTTTCCCTATACCAACCTGCCTTCCCGGATCCCCGAAAAAAACGGGGGTGATTCATATATTGCCAAGCTGGACATTCCCATAGGCATTGGGGGCCTGCAGTTCCTGGGGATGACCCGTAATAGTTTTATGGAAAACTCCTTTTCCCCAAAACTTGAAGAGATGGCCTACGGAATAAAGTACAACCTTGCCTTTGAACGGGCGGATATAGACACCGGTTTTTTTTACTATGTAAAAATGCCCCTGCGGGGTTTTATTTCGTTTAAGACAACCCTAAAAGATACGGAGATCTATATAGAGGGCCTTACCGCCATTCCCCACCCGGAACTAGACAGGGATGATCAAGCCGCTCAGTCTGACTGGGGCGAAACCTACGATTCCGTCCGGTTCTCCGGCAGCGCCGGGTTTTTGCAGGATTTTTTCCGGGGCAAAGTAACGGTAAACGGCGAGGTCTTCTACAACGGCGAACGGGGTACCGGATGGTACCGGGAAAAAACGGAATTTTTTGATGCGGAAGCAATTAAATTGATAGAGGGATTTAACACCGCCCTCAGTTTTATTTACCGTCCCGGAATTATCGGGATGCGGATCTTTGCCCAGTGCCTCTATGCATGGGATGAAAAGTCCGCCCAGCTTGTGCCGGGCATAAGCATAAAACCCGGGGACCTGGTAACGGCCACCCTAACGGTCCCCATGGCCCTGGGCCGCCGGGACGGAACCTACTACAGCCAGAATGCCGACAGGGACAACAGACCCTTTAGCATAACGCTGCTGATAAGTTTTGGCGGTACCTTCCGGTACAGAATGTGATGGTACAAATTTCCGTTATTGGTACAGGATATGTGGGGCTGGTTTCCGGGGCCTGCCTTGCGGATTTTGGCAACTTTGTTACCTGCATCGACAACAATGCAGAAAAGATCCAATCCCTTCACAGGGGAACCATCCCGATTTATGAACCGGGACTTGAGGACCTGGTGGACCGCAATGTTAAGGCGGGCCGCCTTTTTTTTACCACCGCCCTGGACGAAGCGGTACGAAAAAGCCGGGCCGTCTTTATTGCCGTGGGGACCCCGCCCCAGGAAGACGGCGGCGCAGACCTTAGCTATGTGGAAGAAGCCGCCCGCAGCATAGGCCGGGTAATAGAAAATCACACCGTGGTGGTAGACAAGAGCACCGTCCCCATCGGCACCGCCCGCCGGGTACGGCATTGGGTACAGGAAGAACTTTCCCGCCGGGGCGTAACTACGGACTTTGATGTGGTCTCTAACCCCGAATTCCTTCGGGAGGGAACCGCGGTTTACGATTTTACCCACCCCGACAGGGTTGTCATAGGCAGCGAAAACGAAAAAGCCCTGGGGTTGATGAAGGAAATTTACCGTTCCCTCTATCTTAACGAAACTCCCTTTATCGAAACCAACCTTGAATCGGCGGAGATGATAAAATACGCCTCCAACGCTTTTCTGGCGGTGAAGATTACCTTTATTAACGAAGTGGCAAACCTTTGTGAAAAAACCGGCGCCGACGTACAGGACGTTGCCCGGGCCATGGGCAGGGACGGCCGTATCGGAGGCAAATTCCTTCACCCGGGCCCCGGCTATGGCGGAAGCTGCTTTCCCAAGGATACCCGGGCCATGGCTAAGACCGGGCGGGACCACGGCGAAGTTCTGTCGCTGGTGGAAACAACCATTGCCGCCAACGAACGGCAAAAAAAGAAGATGATCGAAAAAATCGAGGCCGGCCTTGGCGGACCGGGGTCCCTCTCCGGCAAAACCCTTGCCATATTGGGACTGGCCTTTAAACAGAACACCGACGACATGCGGGAAAGCCCGGCGATTGATATATGCCTGGGCCTGGCCGAAAAGGGCGCCGGGCTGCGCCTAAGCGACCCGGCAGCTTTTACCGAAGCTAAATGGCGGCTTTCCGGCATAGACCGCTGTTGTTTTTACGCCGAAAATGAATACCAGGCCGCCGAAGGGTCCTGGGCCATTGCCATTCTTACCCCCTGGAACCAGTATCGCAACCTGGATCTTACGCGGATAAAAGCCCTTCTTTCCCTTTCCGGCGAAGCAAACCCCTGTTTTTTTGATCTGCGGAATATCTATAAACGGAAAGAAGTAGAGGCGGCGGGACTGCGGTATTTTGGCGTAGGACGATCTTCATAGTGTCCGATAAAAACTGGTCCCTGATAATAAGCCCCAAACGCAAGCTCCTGGACCTTCAACTTAGGGACCTGATACGGTACCGGGATTTGGTATTTCTGTTTGTACAGCGCGATTTTGCCATTCAATACAAACAGACCATTTTAGGTCCCCTATGGTATGTGATTAATCCCCTCTTCTCCACGGTGATGTACAGCTTTGTATTCGGGAACCTCGCTAATATCGGCACCGACGGTATTCCCTTTCTGTTGTTTTATTATTCCGGAACCATGCTTTGGACATTTTTTACCGGCTGTTTTAGCAACGCTTCCGACTTGTTCATAACTAACGCCAACCTCTTTGGAAAGGTATATTTTCCCCGGCTTACCGTTCCCATAAGCAACGTGTTCGGCAACGGCATAAAGGTCCTGGTACAGTTTGTCGTACTCATGGCCTTCTTTGTGTACTACCTGATAAGAGGAACGGCCCCGATCCCCTCTTATCTGGCCCTGGCCTTTCCCCTGTTGCTATTATGGCTTGCCACCCTGGGAACCGGCATGGGAATGATCGTCTCCGCCCTTACCACCAAATACCGGGATCTTAGACAGCTGGTGGCCTTTGCCCTGGGCCTGGCCATGTACATTACCCCGGTGGTGTATCCCCTTTCGCAGATACCGGGCCGTTTTGCCTGGCTTGTCTTTATAAACCCCGTAAGCGCCCCCATAGAACTGTTTCGCATGTGGTTCTTTAGTGCCGGATCCGTGTCTTCCGTGATGGTCCTTGTCAGCCTGGGAATGACCGCTGCTTTTGTCCTTTTGGGCCTTATTCTGTTTAACCAAAATGAACGGAACTTTGTTGACGTGGTGTAGGGCTTCCGGTGTACGATTCGATAGTCGAACTAAAAAAACAACTCCTGCTTGGCGAAGATTCAACCTTTGAAACCAAAGAAGTGATCTGCAAAGGAAACGCCGTAGCCGCCCCTCACCGGAATTCCATGGCCGACGAGCTGGCGGCAATGGCCAATACAAACGGCGGAACCGTCGTGCTGGGTATACAGGACAAAACCCACGAAATAAGCGGCTTACCCCTGGATAAATTGGATAGTATCGAAACATGGCTGCGTACTATTGTTAATGATATGATTGATCCGCCCTTAAAATGCGGCATACAAAAATTATTTATTCAAACCGGTAGTGAAAGTGAAAAACCCATACTAAAAATGAGCATTCCAAAAAGTATCTTTGTGCACAAGAGCCCGGGCGGATACTTCCAAAGGATAGGAAGTTCCAAACGTGAAATGCCAAGTGAGATCCTGGCAAGGCTGTTTCAGCAGCGTTCACAAAACCGGATTATCCGCTTTGACGAACAGACAGTCAACGAAGCGGGCTTAGATGCCCTCAACAAGGATCTATGGGAACGTTTTAAAACCCCCCTCTCCCCTTTGGATGATCTTGAGTTTTTAATCAAACTTAAACTTGCCTCGTATGACGATGACGGTATTCCGCACCCGACCGTAAGCGGCCTGCTCATGGCCTGCGAACACCCCGAAGCCTTTATCCCCAATGCGTATATACAGGCGGTGTGTTATAAGGGCGAAGGGCAAAATACCGAACAACTGGATGCCCAGGATATTACCGGCCCCTTGGATCTGCAGATAAAAAACGCCTGTAAATTCGTCCGGGGTAATATGAAGACCTTTGCCATAAAAGATCCCGGCAGAATAGAAACGCCCCAGTATTCCATGAACGCGGTCTTTGAGGCGCTTGTAAACGCCGCGGCCCACCGGGACTATTCGATATACGGCTCAAAGATACGGCTGCATATTTTTTCGGACCGGCTGGAATTGTATTCGCCGGGGACAATTCCCAATACCATGACCATCGAGAGCCTGCCTTTGCGCCAGTCTTCGCGGAACGAACTACTAGGCTCCCTCCTGGCCCGCTGCAGAATGAATGTGGACGCCGAAGGAAGCAAACGGATATATATTATGGATAAACGCGGCGAGGGCGTTCCCATTATTCTTATGGAAAGCGAAAAACTTTCGGGAATAAGGCCCGAATATCTTCTTATAGACGATGCCGAATTGCGATTGACCATCTTTGCGGCCCGGATGGCGGAACTTTAAGTGAAACGGAAACTACCCATCGGCATACAGGATTTTGTCTCCATCAGGGAAGACGGGTTTGTATATGTGGACAAAACCGCCCGGATCCACGACCTCGTAACCGGCTCGGGGCGTTACTTTTTCCTTGCCCGGCCCCGGCGTTTCGGCAAGTCCCTGTTGTGTTCGACCCTGGGCGCCCTCTTCGAAGGCCGGCGGGAACTCTTTGGAAACATCGCGGGGCAGCCCGCCCTGGCCATCGACTCCCTGGAATGGGACTGGAAAAAGTACCCGGTGATCCGTATCGATCTTAATCCGGGCAACTACACTCTTGGCCTCCCCGTTTTAAATACTCACCTGAATCTTGCGATGGAATTTTGTGAGAAAAAATACGGAATCGCCTCATGTGGGAATGACGACCCCGCCGGACGTTTCAGGCGGCTTATTGCCGGTATTACCGAAAAAGAGAACGAAAAAGCCGTAGTTATCATCGATGAATACGACAAGCCCCTGCTCTCGACTATCGACCTGCCTGAAAAGCACCGTGAAATCAGAAATGCCCTCAAGTCCTTTTACGGCGTGTTGAAGTCCTCGGACGAATACCTGCGGATGGGCTTACTGACCGGGGTTACCAAGTTTTCCCAGGTCAGCGTGTTTTCCGATTTAAACAACATCGTTGATATTTCCCTTTCGCCCCGGTTTTACGATCTCTGCGGCATAACCCAGGAAGAACTGGAACGGGATTTTAACGATGAAATAGAAGCGATTCTTGCGAAAAAAGCCCTGGCCCTGGACAGGCAGACCTACCTTGAGAAGGTGAAACGTTTTTACAACGGCTACCGGTTCTCCGAAAAACCGGAGACGGTGTACAATCCCTTTGGGCTTTTAAACCATTTTTACGAGGGCGGAAAATTCAACGGCTACTGGTTTGCCACCGGTACGCCCACCTTTCTTATCACCCTTATAGAACAGCAGAAGATAGACATTCTTGATCTTGAAAAAACTACTTTTAATTTTGCGGCCCTGCAAAGGGCAAATGTGGATAACATGGACGCGCTGGCCGTGTTGTACCAGGCTGGGTATCTGACCATCACCGGCTACAATGAGAAGTACGACGAGTACAGCCTGGATTACCCAAACGAGGAAGTACGTTCCGCCTTTGCGGCAGCGCTTTTGGAGGGGTATATCCACGCGCCCAAACAGAACGTAAATGCCCTTGAGATAAAATTGCCCAAAGCCCTGGCAGGGGGCAACATCGCAGAAGCAATGAATATGCTGCCCCCGTTTTTCGCGGATATCCCCTACGACATACAACTCAAAAATGAAAAATACTACCAAACCATACTGCACCTGATCTTCAGAATGGTTGGGCTTTACTGCCGTTCCGAAGTGCGTATAGCCGCGGGGCGCATCGATACGCTGGTAGAAGCCGGGGACTACGTGTATTGTTTTGAATTCAAACTTGACGGCAGCGCGGACGAGGCGCTGCGTCAAATCGAAACGAAGGACTACCTGCTCCCCTGGACAGGAAGGGGCAAAAAATTATTCAAAATTGGCGTAAGTTTTGACAGCGAAAAACGCAACATTGGGGAGTGGAAGGCAAGGGAAATATCTAATGCTTAAAGAAATTTACATCGATAATTTCCGCCGTTTTATAAACCAGCGTATAGAATTTTCGGAGACTATGCTCATAAAGGGCAGGAACGGTACGGGGAAAACCACCCTGATTGAGCTTATTCGCAGGCTAAAACGGTTCATTGTTAACAACGACAATACAGGCCATGTAAATGAATTGTTCACATCGGAAGATGTTCCCCGCTGGCTGTCCGGTGATTATGGACAAGTGTTAAGCCACATCGAAATCAAGTTACAGAAGGCAGGCATTGAATATGTTTACAAACTTAAAATACAGCTTAGTCAAAAAGACGAAAAGGTCCGTATTTATTCTGAGCAGCTTGCGATAAATGATGAATTGGTTTATGTTTCAGGTATAGACGATGACAATGTCCATGTAAGAACAGACGATGGCCGGGATTTTGTTTATGGTTTTGACTGGCACCATAGCGGATTATTAATAAGCGCCAGGGTAAGTAAAAAGATACGCACATTCCTGGATGAAGTAGATCACCGCATCCACGCGTTTGTCCTTGAGCCGGATACGATCCTTGAGGATGACAACCAATCAGAAGCGCTTGCCTTTACCGGTCATAATTTTAGCCAATGGTATTCAAAAATGCTTACCCGGGATATTGAATCCGCTTCCGATGTGTTAAAGTCCTACCGTGAATTTCTTCCAAATTGCAAGCGGGTCTTTTTGGACAACAACAACGAATTTACCATTGAAGAGACGGGATTGGAAAAAAGTCTTTTTGATATACGCTTTTCCGAACTGTCAACCGGCCAGAAAAAACTGTGCATTTACTATGCCATATTTAAGCTATTCCCGGAAAATTCAACATTTATATTTGATGAGTTTGAAAATCACCTCTCCCCCAATGAGTTGCAGCCTCTTTACGATATGATACAAACCCAACAGGATGAAAGGGATAATCAAGTAATTTTGGTATCCCATCATGACAAGACTATCAACTGGTACCATGAATCTTCTCTGGAATTTTCACTGTCCGGCCTGCCCGCGCATGTAAAGGTTGACCGGGCGGGAGACAATGGTGATGTCGATGATTTTTTTCAAGTTGTTCAGAACCATACAGCACCTTATCGAATGTGAAAATCGCAAACAATTGGTGTGACGAAGATGGTCTTTATTGTACGGAAACGGTGGAAAAGATGATTACCCATGTCAGAGGAAACAATGTCTGAAATAGTAATACAAGCAGAACATCTTTCCAAAATGTACCGCCTTGGGGTTATCAACAACGGAACCCTGTTCAGGGATATTCAGACCTGGATCGCCCTTAAACGGGGCAAGGAAGACCCCCACTCCAAAATCGGCGAAAACAAGT
>JAISLT010000001.1 GCA_031277165.1 Spirochaetaceae bacterium | reverse complement strand
AACGGGAGAGCCGTAGCCCGAATACCGGCGGAAAATAAATTGCTGAATGAATTCGGGAGTATTTTTCCCCTTGTTCTGAAAAACATAGTACGAAGTAAAAAAAACAGCCTTCTTATCGTTCTCCTTATCGCGTCTATTACCTTCCTTTTTTTTATCGGCAATTCATTAATTGGCAGTTCGGACCGGGGTTTGCGGGATGCTTATATCAATAGCCTTACCGGCGATGTGGTTCTCCAGAAAATTTCCCCGGTTACCATGAATCTTTTTGGCGCCAATACCCCCGTTATTGACGAATTTTTTACGATCCCCGAATTCCCCGCCTTTGACCGTATCCGGGATATGGTGTTGGCCGAACCGGGGGTTGCCGGTTTAACAAGCCAGGTATCCACCAAGGCTTTTCTTGACGCTTTAAACGTCCGTTCCACAGCCCTTGTCTGCGGTGTGGACCCCGCCACCTATTTTGATGTGTTCCCCGGCCTTATTCTGGAGGCGGGCCGTTTTTTAAGACCCGGTGAATACGGCGCCATGATCACCGCAGACCGGGCGGAGAAAATTGCCGCTCGTTCCGGGACGTATCCTGAAATTGGACCCCCCCTGCTCTTGACCGCCGGCGGGATCCTGGGGTTTAAGATTCGGGAGGTCCCCCTTGTGGGGATTTACCGTTATCAAAATTCCGGGCCTTTCATGAACGAGATTGTTATTACCGATCCCCAGACGGCGCGGGTCCTTGCCAGTATCCAGGTCGCCTCCTCCGATGTTCAGATGGATGGACTTGGTTTTTT
The DNA here is from genome assembly GCA_031277165.1 of Spirochaetaceae bacterium. Lineage (GTDB taxonomy): Bacteria > Spirochaetota > Spirochaetia > Treponematales > Breznakiellaceae > JAISLT01. The sequence goes on along the minus strand of JAISLT010000001.1, from coordinate 2,200 downwards.
GGACACCTCCATAGAGGATCTATTTGGCGATATGCCTAACGGGACTGACGGCCGGACGCCGGATACCCAAACGGCGGAAACTCCGCCGGAAGATAATTCCGATGCTCTAAGTCCCGATTCCCTTACTAGTTATCTGGGTAGTTTTTCCGATGAAGAGCCGGAGCCCCTTTTCGGAGGGGATTGGAATTTTATTATCCTCCGCCTTGAACGGGGCGCTTCGGCGGGGAGGGTAATTTCTTCCCTGAATAGGAAAATTAACCCCATGGGGGCGACGGCGGTAAGCTGGCGGATAGCGGCGGGGAATTCCGCTATCCTGCTTTTTTTGATTCAGGTGTTTTTTAACGGCGGCATTGTTCTTATGAGCGCTGCCGGGATAATCGCCGCGATAAATATCCTGTTAATATCGGTTTTTAAGCGGACCTCCGAAATTGGAACCCTGAGGGCTATCGGCGCCGGAGACGGGTATATCCGGTTTCTTGTGCTGGGGGAAAACCTGCTGCTCTCCTGTATCGCGGGATTGTTGGGGGTTCTTACCGGTGTCTGGGCCGTTTACGCGGTGAACCGGGCCGGCATCGTGATAGCCAATGATTTGATCGCTTCCCTTTTAGGGGGGCCAGTCCTTAGTCTCCATATTATTCCCCAGGTGGCTGCCGTTTCCTTCGTGGTGGCCCTGTTGCTGGGGATAGCCGCTTCGGTGTTCCCGGTGGAAACCGCAGTCCGCATTGATCCGGTTGTGGCGGTGCGGCAAGGCTAATATGAAATTTTTTACGCTGATAGTTCTCGCGTTCAAATACCTTGTCCGTTACCGCCGCCGTTATTTCTTTTTGTTTATCGCCTTAAGCATGGGGTTTAGTATTGTCAGTTTTTTAACCGCAGTTAAGGACAGCATGGATACCAATGTGTATAAATCCGCCCAGGATCATTACGCCGGTGATATTGTTGCCGTTGGGTATGATAGTTCAATGGGTGCTCTTAACTATCTAAACGCCGATACACAAGCCGGATTGTATCAGGCTGTGGAGAAGGCCGGTATTGAGGAAACCCATATAGTCGAGCGGACCATTTTTGGCAGTAATGGCGTACTGTATTTTAACGGCGGCGCGGTAAGGCTTAAGTACGTTATCGGTGTTGACTGGGATAACGAGGCTTCCTATTTTGACAGCCTTAATTACCGTGAACGTTTGCTCGTATCGGCTAAAAACCCGTCCGCTGCCCCGGAGGGGGATTTGATTTATCTTTCCGCCCCGGTAGCCTCCCAGCTAAATGCCCGCGCCGGGGACAGCCTGATCCTGGAGGTGAATACCCGCTGGGGCCAGAAAAATACCGGGGTTTTTATCGTAGGAGGCATCGTGGAGGATTCCACGATTTTCGGTTACTACAAAGCCTATATTGACCGCCTTGTTCTTAACCGCCTGCTGCTTTTAAATGACGAGGACTGTTCTCTTGTCGGAATATTTGTTAATGATCGGCGGGATGTGGAGGAAAAACGGGCCCTGCTCCAGGAGGAGCTGCAAGACCGCCTTCAAACCGGGCCCATTGTCTATGACCGGGATGAACTTATCAAAGTATCCGCTGAATCCCACGATGGCATACGGGTATTTCTTATAACTCTTTCGGTGTATCTGTCGGAGGTGGCGGACCTCTTGGACGCAATGAATATTATTGCCTATTTTTTGTATGCCATGCTGCTTATCATTATGATGGTGAGCGCCCTCGTAACCTACCGCCTTATTCTTCATGAGCGGCGCAGGGAACTGGGGACCATGCGGGCCATCGGCTTTTACGGCGCCGATATCCGTTTTATTTTACTGCTGGAGACCTTTGGCCTGACCCTGGTGTCCCTGGCGGCGGGGATGATCCTGGTCCTGCTTTTCCAGTGGCTTGTTACTTTTATTCCCTTTACATGGTTTCCTAGTTTTGAGATATTTTTGCAGGATGGTAAACTGGAGACCCTGTACTTACCCCGGACGGTGGCGGTGAATATTCTGGCGGTTTTTGTCAGCCTTTTTTTGGCTGCCATTGTGCCGGTTTATCGATCTTCCCGGGAGCCCCTGCCCAACATGCTGAACGGAGGCCGCTAATATGCAGACATTATTCAGACTGAGAATTTGGGCGCATTTTTTGCGGCACTACGTGCCGCAAAAAACCGGGCTATCCGCTCCAATTTTTGCCCCTCCGGGGCAAAATTTCCGCTCCTATC
>JAISLT010000027.1 GCA_031277165.1 Spirochaetaceae bacterium | reverse complement strand
CACAGGCCGGGCAGGCCAGGTGGACGCTGATAAGGTACATTTTTTCCAGGGGGATGGGAGCGCCGCACTGTGAGCAGCGGAACTTTTCTTTGGCGCTGTTGAAAATTCCCAGGATCCGCCGGTACTCTTCTTCCAGGTTTTCCCTGCGGGTACCCTGCAGTAACTCATGCCAGCCTCTGTAGGTTTCTTCAAACTCGTTCCAGCGTTTCTCGCAGTTCTGATCGAATTCGTAGCCCGTTTTGTAAAAGGGGCTGAGGAATTCGATTTCCGCCTTAAAACGGTACCAGGTGTCGATCACTTTGACATCGTGGGTCTCGTAGGCCTTGTGCCTGATGTTATCAAGCTGGCCCTCCACGCCGGAAAGCATTTTCTCGTAGACCTGCTGGTTTTCCGGATCGCCGCGCAGGGCCCGCAGTTCCGGCAGGGCGGCGGAACAGAGTTCCTCCATTTTGGCTTCCAGCTTTTCCAGAAAGGCAAACCACCGGCTTTCAAGGTCATTGAGTTCTTCCCGCCAGGCCTGTTCTTCCGCCCTGCCGGGGCCGCCGGATTTGTGAAAATTAAACATGGGGTGAATTATCCTCTTTTTTAAGGTAGATGCCGTCGTCCAGTTCCACGTCAAGGAATTGGTGGCCGCAGTAGGCGCAGTGGGTAAGGCCGTCCTGCTTTGCCCGGCCCGCCCCGCAGTTGGGACAGACCGCCGCGCCCAGGGACGGCGGCGTGGTCTTCTCGTAGAGGAGGTAATTTTTCTGTTCCGCCGCCGTTTTTTTCAGCTTGTCCAAAAAGGACAGGGTTTTATTTTCCGCCATGCTTGCTCCATAAAATAACTTTAGCGTAAAAAACGGGAAAGGGTAAAGACGCCGGGCAGGCCCAGTCAATCATCTCAAGGCCCTTCATCTCCAGATTGTTAAACTGGTTAAGTCTTCCAAAATGCTTGTTCCGGTTCAACGCCTGCTGTTCCCGGATAATTTTTATCACCGGGTCAAAGGTCCGGTTGGCCATGAATACCGGTTTTCCTTGATAAAATCAGACACGGCTTTGGGATTCCGGTAGAACCGGGCGCAGGCGCTTCCGTATTCCAGGGGGTTCATGTACTGCAAATACGGTCAGGGAAACGCCACCGCCTGCTTGAGTGCCTCGGATATTTTCCAGGCCAGATACGCGGAGGCGGTCCGGCCCCGCAGGTCCTTCACCTCCTGATGTTCGTTCACCCCGCTGGTCTGCTCAAACCGGAACATGGGAAAGTAATGTTCACCTTCCACACCGGCTTGTTAAACGTGGCAATGTTCGCCCGGTAGCTCCGGTTCAGGTCGGGGGCCGCGCCTCGCCGGGACAGCGCGCCGGAGCGAAGCCGAGACAACACGATCGTGGTCCGCTCCTACCCCAAAGCCGACCGCAACGCTCCCTGCCTCTGCGGTTCGGGAAAAAAGTACAAACACTGCTACGGCCGTTGAACGGGCGACGGGCCTGATGGGAAGGCTTGCTTTACCAACAATCGACGCAGCGCCTATACAGTGGCGGCACAGTACCTGGTCAAAAAGCAACCGAGAAACCGCCCGCATTGGAGGCGCAGGCGGGGTTTTCTCTGATCGATCCGAATCAAAGGCGTTTATATTCCCTCATCCTCGGGATGGAGTTTCAGATATTCCTCAAATTCCTTTCTGTCTTCCTCGATGTTGTACTTTGGACCACCTCCGCCTCCCCTTTCCACGCCTAAAAAACCGCCGAAAACCCAGCCGGTTCTACCATCCTCCATTTTGATTTTTACCCAGCGATCTGTTGCACCACCGATGGTGTCTTTCCAGGCTGTTAATTCCAGAGAGGAAATGCTAGTAGGTTGATCCAACTGAAAAACAACCTTAGCCGATCTATCGGGGCTTTCCCGGACATTCAATTTGCTGCCATCGTACATGAAGAAGACTAAATCATATGATTCATAGGGTATGGTATTTTGCGCCGTCTGTGCGGGCTGCGGGGTCTCTGCGGCCTGCTCCGGCTGCGCGGTCTCCGCCGTCTGAGCGGCTTCCGCTTCCGTCTGTCCGGCCTGCGCCGTTTCCTGATTTTTCCCGGCATCCGCGTTCCTGCAGGACCACAACAGAATCGCAAAAACCATAATGCACGACAGTATTCCCATCTTGAACAGTTCTCTTTTCATAACAAGCTCCTTTTAGAATTCCCCGGTAAACCCGGAATCTTTGAGTTTTTTTCGGGACGCAAGATTTAACCGCGCACAACCGCTGAAAGAATTATTGTAGCTGCCAAACGTAATAGGGTGGGGCGTTAATTCAACCGTGGCCAAGGCGGCACAGCCGGAAAAGGCGAAATTCGCTATGTTGGTAACACTGTCCGGTATGGTGACGGTTTTAAGGGCGGAACAATCCCTAAAGGCGCCATCCTTTATGCTGGTAACGCCTTGGGGTATGGTGACGGATGTCAGGGTGGTACATTCGTAAAAGGCGGCCACCCCTATGCTGGTAACGCCTTCCGGTATGGTGACGGATGTCAGGGAGGTACAGCCGGAAAAAGCGGAATCCCCTATGCTGGTAACGCCTTCCGGTATGGTTACGGATGTCAGGGCAGCACAGTCGGAAAAAGCGCTCTGCCCTATGCTGGTAACGCCTTCCGGTATGGTTACGGATGTCAGGGCGGTACAGCGGTAAAAAGCTTCCTGCCCTATGCTGGTAACGCCCTGGGGTATGGTGACGGATGTTAGAGAGGTACAGCGTTGAAAAGCGCTCTTCCCTATGCTGGTAACGCCTTCCGGTATGGTTACGGATGTCAAAGCGGTACAGCCGGAAAAAACGCTTTCTTCTATGTTGGTAACGCCCTGGGGTATGGTGACGATTTTAAGGGCGGTACATTCGGAAAAAGCCTCAGTTCCTATGCTGGTAACGCCCTGGGGTATGGTGACGGATGTCAGGGCGGTACAGCCGGAAAAGACGGAATCTCCCCATTGGCTAATGTTTTTGGAAAGCGTAACGGTTGTTAATTTTTCCGAACGGCTAAAACAACCGCTCCCCAGGGTCGTAACCGAATCGGGTAGTACCACCGATACAATTCCCGAATTTCCAAACGCCCGGCTCCCGATTTCGGTGACGGGGAAATCCTCTATACTGGCGGGTACAACCACCGCGGCGGCTTTACCGGTGTACTCTTGAATAACTACGCCGTCTCCGGCCTCGTTCAGGTCGAACCGGAAATCGGAGGGCGGGTTGGAGGCAATGAGTTTTCCCGCCACCAACAACACCACGCATACTATCAACACCCGGTTTATTGTACCGGAATTTCTTTTCATAGAGTCCTCCTTAGTATTATCGTAATTCCTGGTTACTTACCAAATATGAGTACATTATCATGTTAAATATGTCAGCAACAAGAGGGCTGACAGCAGCGACCAATAGGTGGCAATAGCCGCCCCGGTTTGAGAAAAAAGCCCTGGGGCGGGGAGGTCCACCCCACCCCGCCGCCGCAGGTCCCCATGGTCCTTCCCGTGGCCCCGGATGTCCTGGGCAGCGAAGAGCCGGGCGGTAGAACACTAGCAGTTTGTTGCGCTTCGCGCACAAATTGTATAAAAATTCACGAAAGTGAATTTTTATACCTTGCAAACTGCCAAAGGAGCCCGATAATCGGGATTTTTTGCATGAGTATGCAAAAAATCCACGGAGTGCGACAGGCTCCTAGATTTGATGGATTTTTTTGAAAAAGTCATCAAAACCGCAATTATCGGGCTGTTTTCGGACTTTTCAAGGCAAAAAATCCCCCGGGCGGCGATTTTTGAGGGCTTGGTACGCGAAACTCAACAAATCCCTGGGTAAATTTTGTTTGACTTTTTAACTTTTATACAGTAATCTAGTGCAGGGGCTTGTGTGACAAAGAGGGATTTCCCCAAGATTCACTTTTATGACCAGGATTTTGTGGATATTTATGATAAAACTTGGGCCTGGATACAGGATTATTGGAATACCGGGGAAGAACCGGGGGCAATTGAAGGGAAATTTTTTGCCGATCCCGGTTCCGCCACTGTAAAACAGTTCGAGGCGATCCTTTCGTCGTTTTTTTTGGTCTATTCCAATAGAATTTACCAGGCGTCGCCGACGCTGGATCTCTTTTACAGCCGCCAGGAGCCTTCGGGGGCAATCCGGTCGGTCTATTCCACCGAAACGGGTCTTCCCCAGGTAGAGCCGGAAAATCCCGAAGGCTTAAGTCTGCCCCTTTTTGCCTGGGCGGAATTTAACCTGTACCATAAGTCGGCAAATAAAAAACGGATCAAGGACATATTACCCATACTCCACCGGTACACCGCATGGATCGATTCGGTGTGCAAGCAGGATAACGGCCTGTACAAAGTTCCCCTGGCCGCCACGGAAATGGGCAATTCCCCCAGGGAAGGGGCCGCATATCCGGTGGATTTTAACACCTGCATGGCGATCAACGCCCTGTATATGTCGGCCCTGGCGGATATTCTTAACGACAAGGAATCCAGCTTCCAGTACAAACGGCAGTACTTTTCCCTTAAAACCAGAATTAACTCTTTAATGTGGGACAACGAAGAGGGCTTTTATTACGACATCGACAACAACGAAAAACGGCTGGCGGTTAAGACCCTGGCCGGTTACTGGCCCCTGTTGGCAGAAATATCCAACGACGAACGGGCGGATCGGATTATCCGAAAACTCCAGGACCCTAAAATATTCGGGGCGCCCCACCCTTTTCCTTCCTTGGCGGTATGTGACAAGGACTTTGACGAAAACGGCGGCGGCTTTAGGGGCGCCGTGTTTCCCCACCTTACTTTTATGGTAATTAAGGGGCTGGAAAAATACCAGCGTTGGGAACTTGCCCGGGAATGTGCGATCCGGCACCTGTACTTTGTCCTTGACTCCATGAACCCCGACGGTAACCATCACCGGGGAAAACTGTGGGAAGCCTACCTGCCCTTTAAAGAGGGCCCTGCGGTTTGGCCCGCCAATCCCCTCTTTCCCCGGGCTCAACACCTGGCCTGTGATGCCCTTTCCACCATCTGCCTGACCATAGAAAATATCGTGGGGCTCTTTATCTCGCTGCCCCGGAAGACCGTGGACTGGATCATCCCCAACCTGGAGATCATGGGGATCGAAAACCTCTCCCTAAAAAAGAACATGATCACGATCCTGTCCAACAAAAGCGGCCGGGGCTGGGAGATCCACATGGAAAGCGAAAAGCTCTACTATTTTACAATTAACATTCTGGGAAAGAAAAAGAAAACCCTCCCCATTCCTTCCGGCAAATGTTCGATGTTGATTGACAAGCTGTAAAGAACCCCCCACAGGCTGATATAATAAAACCATGTGTTGCTATAGAATAAAAGTATGACGGGACATACAGCGGAGCTGCCTTCCGGGGATGCCTCCCGGCACGCGGCGGTTATCGAAATTGGTTCCACCGGAATCAGGCTCCTCTTGGCAGAATTTACCTCCCCTGGGGAATGGCGGATCCTCGATCAGGCGGGAAAGCCCGTAGCCCTGGGCAGGGATGTCTTTACCTCCGGGGCAGTAAGCCGGGAATCCTTTTTGGAATGTCTCTCGGTACTCCAGGGTTTTCTGGAACAGCTTAGGGCCTGGGACATACAGGAAGGGGATATTCATATTATCGCCACCAGCGCCGTCCGGGCGGCCCGCAACAGGGATATTTTTACCGACCGGCTGCACCGGGAGACGGGGCTTAATCCTACGATTATTGAGGGGATCGAAGAAAACCGCCTAATGTACCTGGCCGTGCGGTTTGCCCTAAAAAACGAGCTAAGCCTTTTTTGGCGATCCAATTCCATGATCCTGGACGTGGGGGGAGGTTCCACCGAAATTATGCTCCTCCGGCGGGGAAAGATGGTGGCAGCCCACAGCTTGCGGCTGGGAACTATCCTGATCGATCAAAAGGTACGGCAGGGAACGGGCTCGATCCGGTTTGTCGAACGGTACCTTACCGAAAGCGTCCGGAACACCCAGGAATTTCTTAACGACGAAATGGATCTGTCCAACATACGAACCCTGGTGGCGGCGGGTTCCGATGCCCGGCAGGCGGCCCGTCATATTGGCCGGGACCTGAACGAACACTGCCGGATCATCAAAAAAGAAGATTTTCTTGACTTTGTAAAAACCGTGGAAAATTATACCGTGGAAGACTGCGTCCAGCGCCTGGGAATTCCCTATGTGGATGCCGAGGGTTTTGTGCCGGGACTCCGCATATACCGCACGTTCCTGGAGAGGGTCTCTGCGGAGGAACTGGCGGCGCCGGCGGTTTCTATCAGGGAGGGGTACCTGATCGACCTGGCCCGGACGGTCATGCCCCCGGCCCAGGGGGGTATGGACAGGGAACTGCAGGACGATTTTTATTCCCAGATCAGCGCTTCGGCCATAAGCCTGGGCCGAAAGTATCACTTCGACGAAGATCACAGCCGCCATGTGGCCCATCTATCCATGGCCTTTTTTGACGCATTAACCAAAGAACACGGCATGAACGCCCATGACCGGATGCTGCTGGAAACGGCGGCCATACTTCACGACATTGGGATGTTTATCCGCAGCTCCAGGCACCAGCAGCACGGCCAGTACATTGTGGCCAACTCGGAGATCTTCGGCCTTAAACAGGAAGACCTGGACATTGTCGGAAACGTCATCCGCTACCACCGGGATGAACTGCCCTCCCCCAGGGATATTGACTACATCGCCCTCCAGCGGGAGGACCGGATCCTGGTGCTAAAAATGGCCTCGATCCTTCGGGTTGCCGATGCCCTGGACAGGGGACATTCCCGGCGGATTGCCGGCATTCGGATCGAAAAACGGGAAGAAACCCTGATCATCCACGGCAGGGATTCTCCGGAACAGGAAAATACAGAGAAGGAACCGCCGGAAAAATATCCGGCAGAAAAAAACGCCCCGGAGGAAGGTTCCCCCAGGGGGCTGGATCCCTATTCCCCGGTTGTATACCGGGATATGTCCCTGGAGCAGATAGGACTTAGGGAAAAGGCCGGCCTTTTCCAGGACGTGTTTGGGTACAAGGTAATCCTGGTATGACAGAATACCGCTGCTTTAACCGGGAACTATCCTGGATCAACTACAATAACCGGATCCTTGAGGAAGGCCTGCGGCAGGATCTTCCCCCCCTGGAACGGTTCCGGTTTTTTTCGATCGTATCTTCCAATTGGGATGAATTTTTTATGGTCCGGGTCGCGGCGCTTAAACGGGCCCTTAGTGCGGACGGTACCGCAGGGGCCACGGAAAAAGATTCGGAGGAAGTGCTTACTGCCGCCGCGGACATGATCAGATCGATGCTTGCCCGGCTCTACCGCTGCCTGGCGGGGGAAATTTTTCCCGCCCTGGCCGCCGGGGGCCTGGAACTGCGCCGTCCCCCCTTTACCGCCGAAGAAAGCAGCTACCTTAAACCCCTGTTTATGCGGGAAATTCTGTCCACCCTTACCCCCCTGCGGTTCGGCTCCCCCGGGGAGGATCCCCCTTCCACGGAAGCGGGGGAACCGGGAATTGCCAACGGCATTCTCTACGGGGCCTTTCTTCTAAAAAAAACAGAAAATCCCGATCCGGGGCTCTTTATTTCCATTGTGGAAATCCCGCCAATCATGGACCGGTTTATCCGTATAGAAAGTTCCCCGGGCCGTCTGCGCTGGGCCCTGTTGGACGATCTGCTTATGCTGTGGGGGGACGCCTTTTTTCCCGGCTACGAGGTGCAGGAACGGATGCTGTTTCGGATTCACCGGGATGCGGATTTTTCGGTGGACGAAAGACGGGACGAGGACTTTGTGGAAGCCATGGAAGAGGTCCTGGTAAACCGGCGCCGTTCCCCGGCGGTGCGGATGCTCCATTCTCCGGGAAGCCGGATCATCACAGAAACCCTGGCCCGCCGTCTGGGCCTAGGGACCCGGGATCTGTTTTCCGTGGAGGGCCCCCTTAACTTAAGCAGCCTGGGGACCCTGGGCCTTGTTCCCGGCTTTGATCAGCTAAAATGTAAACCCCATAAACCCTGTCCCCATCCGGCCTTTTCCGGGGACACCTCGGTGTGGGAGGTAATACGGAAGGGAGACGTGCTTTTAACCCTTCCCTACCAATCCTTCGATCCGGTGATCCGGTTCTTCCAGGAAGCGGCGGCGGATCCCCTGGTTATTTCCATTAAAGCCACCCTCTACAGAACCAGCGGAAATTCCCCGGTGGTCTGGGCCCTGGAACAAGCGGCCCTTCAGGGTAAACATGTCACCGCGGTGGTGGAACTAAAGGCCCGGTTCGATGAAGAACGGAATATTTCCTGGGCAAACAGGCTGGAAAAAGCGGGGGTAATTGTCATCTATGGCCTGGCTAGACTTAAGGTCCATGCAAAAATAAGCCAGGTAATCCGCCGGGAAGCGGACGGCCTTATTAGGTATATCCACCTTTCCACGGGCAACTACAACGATAAGACCGCCCGGTTCTACAGCGATCTTTCCCTCTTTACCTGCCGGGAAGATTTTGGAAGCGACGCCACCTTCTTTTTTAACATGCTTTCCGGCTATTCGGTACTGGACTCCATGCGCCGGCTGGTTATGGCCCCCCGGCGCCTTAAGCAGCGGTTTATCGAACTTATTGACCGGGAAGCAAAACGGGCCAGCCAGGGATCTCCGGGGAGGATCATCGCAAAGATGAATGCCCTGGTGGACGACGACGTGGCCGCCGCCCTGTACCGGGCCTCCCAGGCGGGGGTAAAGATCAACCTCAACATCCGGGGGATCTGTACCCTCGTACCGGGGGCGCCGGGACTTTCCGAAAATATCCGGGTCATAAGCATCGTGGACCGGTTTTTGGAACATTCCCGGATCTTTTATTTTAACAACGGAGGGGCCGAGGAATTTTATATCTCCAGCGCCGATTGGATGCCCCGTAACCTGGAACGGCGGGTGGAGCTTCTTATCCCCATGCTGGACGGGGGGGTACAGGAGGAACTGCGCAGGATCCTGGATGCGTATTTTACCGACAATACCCAGGCCTGGGTTTTAAAGGAAGACGGCGGCTGGAACCGCCGGAACCCCCAGGGGGATGAAAAACCCTTTAGAGCCCAGGAACATCTGCAGAAACTGGCGGAAAAGGCCGCGGAACAACCCTGGAAAACAAAACAGGCCTTTATTATACGCCGGAGCCTTCCGCCGGGAACCTAAATCCGCCGTTCTCTCCGGGGCAAATCGCCATGACCCTGGGTGGACAGGCCCCGCCCCTCCGTTCCGGCTGACCCACAGAAAAAATACCGCCAAAGCCAATCCTAAAACCAACAGAACCTTTGGATTACTCATCTATGTGTATATACTTGTTCCCAAAACTAAAATTTTAGAATAGCCTTGTTTTTGATGCTTAGCCGTTTCAAAACCGCAGGTTTGAAACCGCCATCTAATTTATGTAGCGATAGAGGTTCATGTGGACATTACGGAAATTATGGCTCTGCTGGTTCTGCAGGTGGGCTTACTTTTATTTGCGGTCCGGCTGGGGGGCCGGCTGGTTAAACTGGCGGGAATTCCGCCGGTCCTGGGGGAACTGCTGGCGGGGGTGGTGATCGGCCCCTATGCCCTGGGCGGTATGGCCCTGCCGGGTTTTCCCCAGGGAATATTCCCCCTGGCGGACGCGCTGGAAGTTTCCGGCGGGGCCCTGGCGGTACGGCCCGAATTGTACGGCCTGGCGGTTATTGCGTCGATCATCCTGCTTTTTGCTTCGGGCCTTGAAACAGACCTGGCTCTTTTTCTCCGCTATTCCCTGGTGGGGGGAATCATTGGCCTGGGAGGGGTGATCTTCTCCTTTGCCCTGGGGGCCCTTACGGGGATGATGATCCTGCACGTCCCTTTGGCGGATCCCCGGTGCCTCTTCCTGGGGATCCTGTCCACCGCCACATCCGTGGGCATCACCGCCCGGATACTCCGGGACCATAAAAAAATGGACTCCCCCGAGGGGGTAACGATCCTGGCGGCGGCGGTCTTCGACGATGTCCTGGGGATCATCGCCCTGGCGGTGGTCCTGGGAATTGTCGCGGTCTTGACCGGCCACGCCAATGCCGACGGGGGCCTTTCCCCCTATGGGATCCTTGCCATTGCCGGCAGGGCCTTTGGGATATGGCTGGGCTTTACCGCCCTGGGCTTACTCTTCTCTAGCCATCTGGGAAAATTTCTTAAACTTTTTAAATCCAGCTTTGATTTTTCGGTCCTAGCCCTGGGAGTGGCCCTGATCCTGGCGGGGGTTTTCGAGAAACAGGGCCTGGCGATGATCATCGGCGCATATGTCGCCGGGCTTTCCCTTTCCAAAACAGATATAGCGGCGGTGATCCAGGAAAAGATCCGGGGGTTGTATGATTTTTTTGTCCCGATCTTCTTTGCCGTCATGGGAATGATGGTGAACGTCCGGGAAATTTTCTCTCCCCCGGTGCTGGTCTTTGGGGCGGTCTATACCCTGACGGCTATTCTGGCCAAGGTAGCCGGCTGCGGAGGCCCCGCCCTGCTTCTGGGGTTTAAGCTCCGCGGCGCCCTCCGCATCGGCGCCGGCATGGTCCCCCGGGGAGAGGTGGCCCTGATCATCGCCGGCATAGGACTTTCCTCGGGGATCCTGGACAACCAGCTCTTTGCGGTAATTATCCTTATGACCCTTATCACCACCCTGGCGGCCCCGCCAATCCTTTCCGCCTTTCTCCGCATCCCGGGTCCGGGGACCCGCAAACCCGCGGCCGGGGAGGACAATGCCCAAGGAACCTGGGATTTTGGTTCCGAGGAAATTGCCGATCTGGTGACAGATACCCTTCAGCGGGACCTGAAGGCCGAGGGGTTTTATGTTCAGCTTATGGACATAGACGAAGGACTTTCCCAGGCCCGGAAGAACAACATAGCCCTGTCTATCTGTCAGACGGGAAAAACCCTGGTCATAGAAAGTTCCGCCGAAGATCTTCCCTTTGTAAAAACCGCCGTTTACGAGGCGATCCTCCGGCTTAGCGATTCTATCCAGGCTTTAAAAAAAGCCGCCGATCCCCAGGCGATGAAAAAAGAAATCTCCGGCCTGGAGGGCCGTATGCAGGAGGATGTGCTGTCCCTAATACGGCCGGAACTTATCTGTTTGGAACTTCGGGGCGAAACCAAGAACGAGGTCCTTACGGAGCTGGTGGATCTTATCGCCGCCGGGGGAAAACCCATAAACCGGGATGAAACCTTAGAAGCGGTATTTCAGCGGGAGAAAACCATGAGCACCGGCATGGAACACGGCGTTGCCCTGCCCCATGCAAAAACCGGTGGAACCGGCGAAATACAAGTGGCGGTAGGAATAAAAAGGACCGGCATTGATTTTGGCTCCCTGGACGGAGAAAAATCCCGGATCTTTATTATGATCATCTCTCCTAAAAAAATTTCCGGGCCCCACATTCAGTTTTTGGCCGCCATCGGGGCGGTTTTACAGGATCCCCACATTCGAGAAAAAGCCATCACCGCACCAACCAAAGAAGAAGCGGCGGCCCTGCTTCGGGGAACCGTAAAACAGTAGTACCGCGGAGGGTCTAAAACAGTGCGGGTGTAAAACCCCGTTATAGGGACGGCCCGTCCCCGGCGGGAACCGGCTTTACGGTAAAGCTAAGCCGTTGGATCGGAGAAGGCCCGTAATGCAGGACCGCTTTCCGGTGCTCCGCGGTGGGGTATCCCTTGTGTTTATTGTAGCCGTATTCCGGGTAAAACCAGGAATAACGGACCATCATCCTGTCCCGGGCTGTTTTTGCCAGGATCGACGCGGCCATCACCTCGGGGACCTTTGCATCGGCCTTAACAAGGGCCCGGCAGGGTATGGGGAGTTCGGGACAGTAAAGCCCGTCGGCCACGGCGCTAAGGGCCGGGGAACCGGCCCCATACCCAGGGAAAGCGGCGCTTAGGGCGTCCCAGGCCCTGGTCATGGCAAGCAGGCTTGCCCGGAGTATGTTGATCCTGTCTATCTCCGAGGCCTCTGCCCAGCCTATGCCCCAAAGGGCCCGTTCTGTTATCAACGCCGCCGCCCTGTTGCGTTGAGCTTCGTTGAGTTTTTTTGAATCCCCCAGGACCTCCAGGGGAAAATCCCGGGGAAGCATAACCGCGGCGGCGGAAACTGGCCCGGCCAAGGGGCCCCGGCCCGCTTCGTCCAAACCCACCGTCCGGGGTTTCACCGCTGCTGTACAAGGGGCAGGACATTCCGCAGCTCCCCGTCCTGACAGTAGTAGTACTGGTCCAGCTCTTGGGAAGAAAGACCGACCAGTTCATGGCTCATATAGTGGATCCAGGTATCCTCGTCTTTAACCGACAGTTCATGCCGTCGGCACCAATAATCGGGCTGCACAGGCAGCTGCTCTTCCTTGTCGAAAAAATACTTATAATCATGGACCGCTACTTTTAGATCCTCCCGGGGAATGCCCTTTTCCAGAATAATCCCCGCCAGGCAGTTAACCGTCTTTCCGGAATCAAAAATATCATCCACCAAAAGGACCCTGTCCCCGGTCCGCAGATGCTCGGGAGCATAGGTCCATCCTTCAACTTTAATTTGTCCGGACTTGCGTACGTCCGTATAGGATCGGGCCACCACCGCGGCATAGTACACCGGCCTGCCCTGGTACTTTATTACCTTAAAGTATTCGCTGATCACATTACCCAGGTAGGCTCCGCCCCGCAGGGACACATAGATCACATCGGGTATAAAACCATCGTTATAAATTCTCCAAGCAAGCTTCAGTGCATTGTTCCGCACCGTATCGTAGGGGAGAAATTCCTTCTTCATAAAAATGAGTATACCACATCCTGGGGGCGCAGGCCATACGGCGCAGGGCGGGGCCTGGGGACTTTACGGCTAGATTTTGTTTGCTTTGTGCATAAAACTTAAAAAATTGCCGGGCAGGCGATTTTTTACTTTGCAAATTCCATCGGACCAAAGGTCCGCAGCAGCCCGATAGCCGTGGGTTTGATGGCTTTTTCAACGAAAAAAGCTGTCAAACCCTACAAGTGCAACGGGCTGCTAGTAGGGTGATTACACTAAATGATCTGATAAGAGAAAAAAGGCGAGAATAAGAATATAAACCACCAACGAACCTTCGGTTCGACTTCGCCTTTGTGGTTAATTTCTCTTTCTCTTTTGTAATTGCTCATATCAGTATTTTTAGTCCAATCAACCTACTAGAGGGGGGATCCCCTGTGTTGGTTTCCGGCGCTAAGTTTTAGTACAAGAAGATCCATAAGGATTCCCTCCCAGGGGCCTCCGGAGGACCGGACAAGGTATTCATATTCCCCTATCAGGGCCAGGGCGCCGTCGGCCCGGGGCCAGAGCTTTGCCGCTTCCAGGTAGTCCTCCCGGACTTTGCTGGAAAAGAACCCTATCTTTTTTAAGTCCAGATCGTTCACCGGTCCGGCGGCAGACAGGGCAAGATAATCCCGAAGCCTGCGGAAACACCAGGCAAGGCTGGCCATGATCGCCTGGGGACTTTCCCTGGCCCCCAGAAGATTTTGAAGGATCGTCAAGGCCGGTTCCAGTTTTTTCCGGGCAATGGCGGCAAAAAGGGTAAAGGCCGATTCTTCCCTGGTATGGGAAAGGTATTTTTCCACATCCGCGGCGGTAATGGGCCGGTCTTTCCCTAAAAAAAGAATAAGCCGTTGACATTCCCGGCTTAAGGCATCGGTGTTGTTCTCTACCATTTCCAGGAGCGCCCGGATGCCTCCTTCGTCTATGGATCCCCCCTGTCGCCGGAAAAAAGCCGTAACCCATTCGGTCTTTTTATTTTCAAAAAGTTCCCAAAAGATTGTTTTGTTTTCCCGGGGAACCGCCTCTTCAATGCGCTTGTCAAGCTTGGTCTCACCGGAAATCAGCACCACCGTGGTATTTTCCTGGGGCTTTTTTAGATACGGAACCAGAACGTCCACATCGTCCTTTTTTTTAATTAATTCCGCATGTTTTACCAGGAAGAGCCGGGCATCGGAAAAGAGGGCCCCGTTTCTAAAGACCGAAACCATCTCCGGCAGGGGAGTTTCCCCGGCATAAAAACTCGCCTCTTCGGTTTCCCGGGGAAGACGGGAACGGAGGGTTTTAAGGGCCTCGAGCTTTTTCCCCAACTCCGGCCCCAGAAAAAGAAAACAGGATTCCATTAGCAGGCGCGGATCACGTAGGCCAGCTTGCCCAAGATACGGACATCCTGGCTGTAGATCGGGTTAAATTCGGGGTTTTCCGGCTGAAGCCGGATACGGTTTGCCTCTCTAAAAAAACGCTTTAGGGTTACCGCATCGTCCACCACCGCCACCACAATGTCCCCGTTTTTTGCGGTATTCTGCTGCTGGATCAGCGCCGTATCCTTGTCGAGAATTCCCGCGTCCTTCATGGAACTGCCCTTAACCGTAAGGGCAAAGTACTGGCGGTTTTTCTTAAGGAACGATGAATGGACCGCGATGGTCCCGTCCCAATTTTCTTCTGCCATGATGGGCCGCCCCGCGGCAACCACCCCCAGGACAGGGATTTCCACAATGCCGGTGTACCCCTGTTCCAGCCCGGCCTGCACCACCTCCATGGTTCTGGACCGTTTATCCCCAAACTTGATCCGGCCCTTTCGTTTAAGGGCGGACACATGATCATAGGCGGCTTTTACGGAGACCAAAAAATACTCCGCCACCTCCCGTATGGTCGGCGGATATGAATGGGATTTGATGTATTCTGTGATGAAGGCAAGCACTTCCCTTTGCCGTTGGGTAAGCTCTTTCATCCTTGTTCTTCCTTGCATGTTATTCCCAAACATTCTGCGAATGTCCGGGAATTCCGATTATACATCTAAGGTATATGTCTAAAGGTGTTTTCCCAAAGGCTGAAGTTTTGGAAAACCCCCGTATAACGGCAAATTTTACCACAGGCTATGGAATTTAGGCAAGTGGACTGGTCCGGGATCCAACCCCCTGTGGGGTGAAAAATCAGCTTTCAGCCGATTTTTTGGGCCCCCTGAGCGAAACACAACAAACCACCCGTGCAAACAGCTCCATACCGGCGAAGAGACTTGAACTCTTACATCCTCGCGGACAGTAGATTTTGAGTCTACCGTGTCTACCATTCCACCACGCCGGCAAAAGCGCTCCGATAGGAGCGTTAATCAACAATTGTACCACGCGTCAGCGCCTAAAGGATGCGGCGCTTCGCAGAAAAAGCGGGCTGACTCTAGTCAGCCCAGTGCGCTGCGCCGGCAAAAGCGCTCCGATAGGAGCGTTAATCAACAATTGTACCACGCGTCAGCGCCTAACGGATGCGGCGCTTCGCAGAAAAAGCGGGCTGACTAGAGTCAGCCCAGTGCGCTGCGCCGGCAAAAGCGCTCCGATAGGAGCGTTAATTCAAAAACTGTACCATAAGACCGGGACCAGGCACAAGTATTCGCAAAAATACAGGGCTTGGCGCTTGACAGAACATGCAGAGATATATATCCTGTAAGTTAACGACCGGTCGGTAACTTAATTTGTGGGGGATTTCGGGTAACTGATGCGCTATTTTCGTTGTTTTTACATTATATTGCAAAGAATCGCAAAATTTGTATAAAATTGTATTGATAAGGTGGCGCAGAGAACCGGGGCACAGCCCCTCTGCTGCTTAAAGGAAATTATGAAAAAGAAACTATACAGCCTTTTTTGCATCATTGGCTTGCTTGTGGGGCCGGATCTTTTTGCTCAGCAGGAAGTTTCCGGGACCGCCGGGGACCAGGAAAATGCCGAAAAAACCGGGATAGACAGCCCCATACAGATCAGCCCGGACAGGGCGGTGGAAATGGCCATGGAGCATAACCTGGGGCTTCAACAGGCCCAATTGAACAACGATGCCAAGCGGCGGGCGGCGGAAACACCCTGGAATGTGTTGATCCCCACGGTGGATGTGGGCGCCACCCTGGGACGGCTGAACAAAGCCCCCGAAGCCCAGGTATTGCCGATTCCGCCGCCCTACGGTCCTATCACAATGGGCGGGGGGCCCCAGTGGCGGCTTTCCGCATCCTTCCAGGCTGCGGTTAACCTGAATATCGGAACTTTTATAGGGATGAAGCAGACGATAGAAGAGTACCAGGCGGGGCGTATCTCGGTAGAAAAGGCAAAGCTCCAGTTGGAACGGGAGGTTCGCAAGGCCTGCTATAATATGCTGCTGGCTAAAGAACAGATAGCCCTTCTTAGGGAAAGCTATTCCAATGCGGACCGGCGGGTTGCCATGGCCCAGGCAAATTACCGGGCAGGGCTGGTCCCCGAAGTGTCTTTTTTGCAGGCCCAGGTTTCCCGGGAAAACATGCGGCCCCAGATGGACACTGCGGAAAATAACTATAAAACCCTTATGGCATCCTTTGCTATGTTCCTGGGCCTTCCCTATGACACCCAGTTTGAAATAAACGGGATCCCCGAAACTGTAGAATTTATTACCCTGGAAGCGGCGGATCTAATCGCCCGGGCGGCGGCCCATAAGCCGGATATTGAGCAGCTGCGGCGGGAACTTTCTGCCCTAAGGGCCAAAAAAACGGCCGCTTTCTTCAGCCTCTATACCCCCACCCTTTCGCTGGGGTTTACCATGGATCCCGCCTTTGGGGGGGAGCCCTGGGAGGAAAACTGGTTTAATTCTTCCCGGTGGAACCAACAGTCGGGCATGTTTAGAATTACCCTGGGCTGGAGGCTTAACGCATTACTCCCCTTTACCACCGAATATCAGGGTTACCGGGCTCTAAGCGATGCGGTCAAAATTATGGACCTGGGAATTGCCCAGGAAATACAGAAAACAGAGGTAGAGGTCTACGGTATTATTTTACAGCTGGAAAAAACCCGGACCACCGCAGAGGCCCAAAGGCTTACGGTGGAATTGGCGGAACGGACCCTGCGGCTTTCCGAAACCGCCTACCGGAACGGCCTTAAGGAATTTCTGGATGTACAAAACGACGAACTGGCCCTGCGGCAGGCCCAATTAGAGGCGCTTCAACAGAACTATAAGTACCGGATGGATCTGCTCGATCTCGAATATGCCATTGGTCTTCCCTTTGGCGATCTAAGCGGGAGGAATAAATGAAAAATAACGCTCCCCGTCTTAAAGGGCGGGGTATGGATCTGCAGGGCCTGGAGCCCCCGGTAAGCAAATTGTTCCCGGCGGCGGCAATTGTTTTTACCCTTATCGCGGCGCTTGCTTCCTGCGGACAGGACGGCCCCAATAAGCCGGGGCAGGATGTACCGGTATTTGCCGTCAACACCAGCACCGCCGTCCAGGGCCAAATTTGGGATTACATAGCCCTGTCCGGGGATATTGTGGCGGGTTCCACCGTGGATGTGTATTCCGATGTGGCCGGTAAAATAACCCGGGTTTATGTGGATGTGGGCAGCCGGGTAAGCCGGGGAACCCCCATTGCGGCGGTGGATCCCAGTAAGCCGGGGATGAACTATATCCCCGGAGTGGCCTCGGCCCCCATTGCGGGGATCGTGGTGGCTCTTCCCGCCCAGGTGGGGGCCACGGTAAACCAGCAGGTTTCCCTGGCCCGCATTTCCGGCAGCAGCGCCCTGGAAATAAAACTCTACATTGCGGAACGGTTCATATCCAAGGTAGCGCTGAGCCAGCCCTGCGAAATTACCCTGGACGCCTGGCCGGGGGAAATCTTCCGGGGAACCGTTACCGAAATAAGCCCCGTGGTAGATCCGGCCTCCCGGACCATGGAGGTAAAGGTAAATGTAACCAACCAGGAGGACAAGCTTAAAGAGGGAATGTTCGCCAAGGTAAAGCTTATTATCGAACAAAAAGAAAATATCGTCAAAATTCCCGATTCCGCGTTGATCCGCCGGTTTGGAGAAAATTATGTCTTTGTGGTGGAAGAACTTCCCCCGGAGGCAGAAAAGACCGCCGGCGCCCCGGAAGAAAAAAAGGGGTTTTTTAATTTTCTTCGTTCCCTGTTTGGCAAAAAAAACCAGGAAGAGGTGGAAAAAGCGGAAATTCCGGCAAAGCAGTACGCCGCCCGGAAACGTATTGTCAATCCCGGCATCCTTATCGACGGGATCCTGGAAATTCAGGAGGGGCTTAAACCGGGGGAAGTCTTTATCGTTAAAGGCCAAACCCTGCTTAACGACGGTTCCCGGATCAATATAATCGAGCAGACCGCCCCCTTAAGTGCGGAACGTTAGCAGTTTGCTGCGCTTCGCCTGCGAAATCTCTAAAAACCGGTCAACAAGGCCGGTTTTTTACCGTGCAGACTGCGAAGGATGCCGGATAATCCTGGAGGGTATGACTTTTTTCGCCCAAAAAAGCCAGGGGCTCTTACAGGTGCAACAGGTTCCCAGGAGGGATTATGAGTGTTGTTAAAACGGTTGTTAATAGGCCCACCACGGTATTTATTATTTTTGCCCTGCTTATTGGACTAGGGGGATTTGCCCTGCTCAACCTTCATATTGATCTATACCCCGAAATCAGCCCCCCCTATCTTCTGGTTATGACCCAGTACCCCGGCGCCGGCCCGGAAGAGGTAGAACGGACCATTACCCGTCCTTTGGAAGCGGCCCTGTCCAGCGTCTCCAGTTTGGAACAGGTAACGTCCACTTCCTCCAAAGGGTCCAGTATGGTGATTATGGAATTTACCTACGGCGTGGATTTGGCCGATGCGGCCAATTCGGTCCGGGATTCCCTGGAACGGGTCCGATCCTATATGCCCACCGGCGCGGATTCGCCGATGATCTTTAAATTTGATCCGTCCATGATACCGATCATGGGCCTTATGGTCACGGGCAACCGGTCCCCGGAGGAACTGCGGGAAATTGCCGACAATACCATCGTTCCCCGGATTGAACAGGCCCCGGGGGTGGCCACCGCCAACTTAATGGGGGGCCGGGAAAAAATCATCAAGGTGGAGATACCCCAAAGCCGGCTGGAAGCCTATGGTTTAACCGTTACCCAAATTCAACAGATGCTGGCCGCCAACAACAACCAAATCGCCGCCGGAACGATCACCGAAGAGGGCATGTCGTACATCCTTACCACCATGGGGGAGTACAAATCCCTGGAAGAAATACGCAATACGGTTGTTTCCTACCAGGGAGGGGGCATTATAAACGGACGGCCCCTGCCCCGAAGCGTCTATCTGCGGGATCTGGCCAATGTCTTTGAGGGCTACCGGGATCAAACCAGTACGGTCTTAGTCAACGGCGTCGCCTCGGTCATGATGACCGTTCAAAAACAGAGTGGAAAAAATTCCGTCCAAACCGCCCGGGACCTAAGACGCCGGCTGGTTCGGATTTCCCGGGAAATCCCCCGGGATTTAACGATAACGGAACTTT
Organism: Spirochaetaceae bacterium; assembly: GCA_031277165.1. Classification (GTDB taxonomy): domain Bacteria; phylum Spirochaetota; class Spirochaetia; order Treponematales; family Breznakiellaceae; genus JAISLT01. The sequence continues at coordinate 13,539 of JAISLT010000027.1, read as the reverse complement.
TTAATACGACGGATCAAATTGAAAATTCCATTAACCAGGTTACGTCCTCCACCATCAGCGGGGCAATCCTGGCAATCCTTATCCTCTTTGTATTTCTCCGGTCCATGAAGCCTACTATTATCATTGGGCTTGCCATACCAATTTCTCTTATAATCACCATCATGATCATGTACTTTGCGGGGCTTACCCTAAACCTTATGACCCTGGCGGGCCTGGTTTTGGGGGTTGGAATGCTGGTGGATAACTCCATCGTTATCCTGGAAAATATTTACCATTACCGGGAAAAGGGGGCCAAGCTAAAACCCGCGGCGATCCTGGGGACCCAGGAAATGATCGTGGCCATTACCGCCTCTACCCTAACCACCATCTGCGTTTTTGCGCCCCTGGTAATGTTCAAGGGCCTTTTAAAAATGGGCGGGGAACTGTTTGCGGGCCTTGCCTTTACGGTGGTTATTTCTTTATCCATCTCTCTCTTTTCGGCCCTTTTTCTTGTACCGGTCCTTTCCAGCCATTACCTGCCCCTGGTTACCCGCAGGCAAAAACCCCTAACCGGATCCCTGGTGGGACTGGATCGTAAATTTGAAACTTTTTTTAACTGGCTTGACGAAAAATACCGGCGGGCGGTGCGTAAGGTACTTAGGCATAAACTTGCGGTTATCCTTTCCCTTCTGGGCCTGTTTGTGGGAAGTATCTTTCTTGCTATTTTTGTGGTCGGCTATGAATTTATGCCCCAGGAAGAATCGGACAATGTGTCGATCACCGCCACCCTGCCCATGGGTTCTTCCCTGGCCCAGACCGAATCCACCCTGCAGCAGCTTCAGGGCATTGTGGAAAACGAGATTGACAAGGCCGTCTATAAAGAAATTATTCTTAATGCGGGGGGCGGAGGCATGTTTTCCAGCGGAGGAAGCCACAGCGGCTCCCTGCGGATCAACCTGGTGGAATATAAAGAACGGACCCTTTCCGCAGAGGATGTGAAAGCCCGGCTCCGGTCCCACTTTAATGAATTCCCCGGCGTATCCTTTTCTTTCGGCGGAGGATTCGGCGGCGGCATGGGCGGCAACCCGATTGATATAGTCCTGCGGACCGATAACCTGGTAAAGGGAAAGGCCATCGCAGACAGGATCGCCCTGCTGATTAAGGAAAAACTTCCGGAAGCCACCGAGCCCATGGTGGATCTGCGGGACGGACTTCCCCAGATAGAAATAGAGATAGACCGGGAAAAACTCTATGCCCTGGGGCTTAATACCGTTACCGTGGGGAACGAGATCAAGGCCGCCGTAGACGGCATTACCGCCACAAAGTACAAAAGTTCCGGGGACGACTATGACGTGGTGCTGATCCTGGCGGAGGCGGACCGCAGTACCCGGCCTGCGCTGGATCAGATTTTTATTAACAGCCAGATTGCCGGCCGGGTACCCCTTTCCAACTTTGCCACGTATAAAGAAGGGACCGGTCCCCTTACAATTCGCCGCGAAAACCAAAGCCGGGTTATCCATGTTACCGCGGGGGCCGTTAAGGGAACGAAGCTTAACGTGCTTTCCGACAGGGTCCGCAGTCTTATTACCGCGGAGATCCCCGCGGAAGATGACGTGGTGGTTGAATATGCCGGGGACAATGCGGATATGGCCGAAATGATGCTGAACTTTGTCTTAATTCTGGTGGTGGCGCTCTTCCTGGTCTTTGGGGTCATGGCAAGTCTTTTTGAATCCTTTAAAGATCCATTTATTATTATCTTTACCATACCCCTTTCCATGATAGGCATCGTGCTTATCTACCTTATTACCGGCACGGTCTTTAATATACTTACCGCGGTGGGTCTTTTGGTACTTCTGGGGGTTATTGTCAACAACGGCATAGTCCTGGTGGACTATACCAATCTGCTCCGCAAGCGGGGTTATGCCCTGGTTGACGCATGTGTGGAAGCGGCGGGGAACAGGCTGCGGCCTATACTTATGTCCACCCTTACCACGATCCTGGGACTGGTCCCCATGGCCTTTTTCCCCGGCGAAGGCTCGGAGATGGTGGCCCCCATCGGTAAAACAGTCCTGGGGGGCCTTTCCTTCGGCACCCTGATGACCCTGTTCCTTATGCCAACCATTTATGCCATCCTGAACAAACGGGACGATGAACGGAAGGCCCTGGTAGAAGCCCGAAGGGAAGCCCTTGCCAAAGGTTTAAGCCGCAAAGATATACGGAATGTGGGAAAATTGCCGGGGCCGGAACAAACGGAAAACCGGAACAACAACGCTGGCGGCCAGGAGGAAGATCATGTTACGGGTTGAAATTATCGCCAACCACTCGGTGGAAGAGAATGTTCTGGAAGCATTAAAAGACCATGGGGTAGGAAAATACTATACCCTGTATCCCAACGTTACCGGGGTTGGCTCCGCCGGGCCCCGGATGGGGGACGCAATCTGGCCGGAAGACAACTTTGCCCTGGTGGTGTGGTGCGAATCCGAAGAGGCCCTGGGCATTGCCACGGCGGTGGCGGATGTAAAAAAGAGATTCCCCGGAGAGGGAATCAAAATCTTTGGCCTGCCGGAACCACCGGCCGCTTAATACCGCGGCTGCTTTTTTTCTGACAAACTTAACTCTATGGTGTATAGTTTAAGCAGGAGAAAAATATGGCGTACGATTTTACGATAGAAGAGCTGGGAAAATGTAACATAAAATCGCCCCTAACCCTGTCCAAGGTGCAGGGCGATTTTATTGCCAATTATATGACCGATGACGAGTATATCCGGCTGGATGTAAACGCCAAACTCGGCAAGCAGGAATCCTTGGAACGCAGGATGGTCTTTGAGGCCGCCGGCCCCCGGGAGATGATCTACTTTAGCCCCCAGCATGTACACGCGGGCATTGTCAGCTGCGGCGGCCTCTGTCCGGGCATTAACGACGTAATCCGGGCCATAGTCCGCTGTCTTTGGTTCCGTTACGGGGTCCGGCGCATTACCGGCATCCGTTACGGGTATAAGGGCTTCCTTCCCGAATATCACTTTGGCACCAAGGAACTTAACCCTGATGTGGTGGATGACATCCACAAAATCGGCGGTACCGTCCTGGGCAGCGCCCGGGGGGGTGGAAAGGAAGTGTCTAAGATCGTGGATGCCATGGAACAGTTGAACCTTAACATGCTTTTTACCATAGGGGGCGACGGAACCCAGCGGGGGGCCCTGGATATAGCCGAAGAGGTGGGCCGCCGAAAACTTAAGATCGTCAACATTGGCATTCCCAAGACGGTGGACAACGATTTTTCCTTTATTCAGCAGTCCTTTGGTTTTGATACCGCCGTGGCCAAGGCGGTGGAGGTAGTTACCGCCGCCCATATGGAGGCCCATTCCCAGATCAATGGCATAGGGCTGGTTAAACTTATGGGCCGGGAATCGGGGTTTATTGCCGCCCATACGGCCCTGGCAAGCCACGAAGTTAATTTTGTTCTGATTCCGGAAATTCCCTTTGAACTGGACGGACCCAACGGCTTTCTCCACCATTTGGAAGAGCGGCTTTCAAAGTCCAAGCATGCGGTGATCGTGGTGGCCGAAGGGGCCCTGCAGGATCAGCTTATTAAAGAAGTAAAAACCGATGCCGGGGGCAATATCAAAATGGCCGATGTGGGAACCTATATCCGGGACAAAATTATCGAATACTTCGACGACAAGGGGATGGAAATAAACCTAAAATATATCGATCCCAGTTACCAGATCCGTTCCGCCCAGGCCAACCCCAGCGATTCAATTTACTGTGAGCGGCTGGGCAACGCCGCCGCCCATGCGGCCATGGCAGGAAAAACAAAATGTGTCATAGGGCTGGTGAACAACGAATTTGTCCATTTACCCATGAAGGCGGTGGTTTCCCAGCGCAGCCATGTGGATCCCGAAGGCAACCTTTGGCGGGACACCCTGGACGCGACCCATCAGCCCATACTTATGGTGAACAACCCCATGGGAGCTTTCTTTAATGAAGGCATTACCGAGATGCAGTGACCGGGACCTTTAACGGCGGCGATCCCGAAGCCGCCCTGGCCCAGGTACTGGGGACGATCTTTTCCGGCAAAGCCCCCGGGGTAAAAACCGGTGAACTTCCTGCGTTTTTTCCCGGACCGGTTCCTCCCCTTAAGCCCGGACCGGTGCTGATCCTCCCGCCGGACCTGACCCGGATCCATTCCCGGGCCGGGACGCTTACCGGTACGGTCTGCCGGGAATTGGAAAAACATTCCTCCGAAACGGCGGGAATCCGGGACAGATGGAGCCTGGGGGCAATTGTCCCCGCCCTGGGAACCCACCGTCCCCTAAACCCGGAAGAAATTGCCCGGATGTTTCCCCGCTGTCCGGCGGAGATGTTCCTTCCCCACCAGTGGCGGGATGATACGGTGGAACTTGGCCGGCTGCGGGCGGATTGGGTGGCCGCCGTTTTTAGCGGACAGAGCCCTGGGGATTCCCCCCGCGCGAAAGAAGGGGCCCTTGTTTTTGGCGGCCATACCCCCACGGATCACTCCGGCACACAGGGGGGGGGCAGGGCAAAATCACCGGTGGACAGGGCCTATTATATGGACTGGCCGGTACAGGTAAACCGCCTGCTTAGGGACGGACTTCCCCCCGGGAACGGTAAAGCCCGGGGCCCTAAGGGGGGGGAACCCTTTTCCCTTATTATTTCCATAGGACAGGTGGTGCCCCACGAAGTGGCCGGTATGGCAAACCACGCCAAGAATATTTTTGTCGGAACCGGCGGCGCCGAAGCGATCAACAAAAGCCACTGGCTGGGGGCCCTTTACGGACTTGAACGGATCATGGGGGAACGGGAAAACCCGGTCCGCTCCCTTTTTGACGAGGCCCTCCGCCGTTTCGGCGGCCTTTTACCACCGGTACTGTGGGTGCTTACGGTGGTTGATCAGACCGGTACGTTCCGGGGGCTTTTTACCGGATTTGGCCGGGAATGCTTTGAGCAAGCCTCGAACCTGGCGGCCCGGGTAAACATTACCCGGCTCGACGAACCGGCCCGGAAAATCGTCGTGTGGCTTGACCCCGGCGAATACCGCAGTACCTGGCTGGGCAACAAGGCCCTATACCGTACCCGGAAGGCCATTGCTTCCGGCGGGGAACTGGTAATACTGGCCCCGGCCCTTGACCGGTTCGGCGAAGACGGCGAAATTGACGGGTTGATCCGCCGTTACGGCTACCAGGGCAGGGCGGCAATACTTCGGGCACTTGGGGCGGAACATTCCGCAAAAGAAACACCGGGACGCCTGGGGGGGTCCCTGTGCGCCGCGGCCCACCTGATCCACGGCTCCACCGAAGGCCGCTTTACCGTCCGGTACTGTCCTGGGAAGGCCCCGGAAAAAACCGGGGGACCGGTGGAGCGCCGGGACATTGAATCCGTGGGCTATGAATGGGGAAACCTTACGGAAGAAGCGGCCCGCTATCTGCCCGAAGGCCCCGAAAAATTGGCGGCGGGGTGGAACAGCAGCTCCCGGGGGGAACGGTTTTATTTTATCCGTAATCCGGGACTGGGTCTGTGGACCGTGTAACAGCCGGAGCCCTGTCCAAAGGAGTTTTCCACAAAACCCGTTCTGTGAGCAAGGGCCCATCCGTATACTTTTAGACAGAAGGGGCTTTCCTAAAACTACCGGAGTTTTGGGAAAGGGGCAGAACGCTAACCTTGGTTTTGCGAGGCCTGGACTTCCCGCTTGAATCCCTCGGAAAAGCGCTCTAAAAGGCTGGACAACTGCTTTTTGGAGGTAATTCCAAAACTATCCAGGACCTTAGGTTCAAATTGATCAAACACAACCGTACAGTTTTCGTATTCGCAAAGCATGTTGGCCAGGTAAACGGCAAAGACCAGATCCTGATCCTCCTCATTGGCCGACAGGGGATCGTGGTGGTACTGAATTGCGTGGACCAGGTGTTCGGGAAAATTCCACTTTGCCGCCACCATGCCGCCGATTTCCGCATGGTTCACCCCGGCGGAAAGGTCTTCAAAGGTAGAGGGCGGAAGTCCCTTTTCGGAACAAAATACTTTAATCTTTTCCAGCAGTTCAGGATGGACATTGGCAAAGATAATTTTACCCATGTCGTGGAGTATGCCCCCTACGTATGCATCATCCAGCAGATCATGATCTTTTTTAAAGTTCTTTACCAAATTATAGGCATAAAAGGCCGTTTTGTAGGAATGTTCCCACAGACTGCGCTTTGAGGAAGTTTCATCCCCCAGGATCTTTTGGGTTCCGTAAGAATAAAGCAGGTTTTTAATGCCCCGCATGCCCACCAGCTTAACCGCTTCGGAAATATTATCCACCCGTTTGGCCAGCATATACTGGGCGGAGTTAACCACCTTAAGCACATCCGCCGTAAGGGCCGGATCCATGGAAATTTGCCGGGCAATATCGGCCATTTCCGACTTGGGGTCCCCGATCATCTTTTGAACCAGCATAATGTTTTCGGGAAACTGCGGCAGGGAATTAACGTTATCCACAATTGTCTGAGACAGGGTGGAAAGTTTTTCCAGCCTGGTCTTTTCCAGGGGAATAAGAATTCGGGCAATGGTTTCGGTATCGGTTCCCACAATATCAAAGCAATCCTCGTCCAAATTCATTTTTTTAAGCATCAACACCAGGATTACAAGGCCCAATCCGGCCCCTTCGGAATCGTCCAGAACCTGGGAAAGGGCGTCTTCCAGGTTATTGTACTGCCGGGAACGGGCCAGCTTGTCATGGATGCGGACCAGCTCGGTCTTTGTAATGGAAATATTGTTCCTAACTTCAATATAAATGATATTTTTCTTTATCTGGAAAATAAGCTTTACATAAAGGCCCTTATCTTTTTGCAGTTGAAGATAATGGCTGATATTGTTAAGGGTATCGTCCTTAAAAGTAGTCATGCCAAGCGTATAATCCTCGGGATTTGAAATATCCAGGCCCCGCTCGGTAAAATAAACCCGTTTGGTGTTGGCCTTCTTGGCGTTTACCGCCAATTCCTGTACACAGTACGCCACATAATCTTTTAAACTTTCCTGATCCACCTGCCTTAGAAAAATAGTTAACACCTGCTCAACGTATACTTCTATTTCGTGAGGAAGGGTAAAGGTAGTTATGGTCAAAGGTATGCCGGATTGAACGGCTTTTTTTATTTTTACTTCATCAACAACCAATTCCTGCGCTGTAGCCATGCACTTTTCCTTTAAAATTTTTCTTTAATTTGAACTATACTACTATTAGATACTTCACGCAAGACACTTTGGACATTATAATGCCGAATAATGGAGTTAAGACTACTTGTATTCTTAGCGGCTTTTTTCTTATTTTTCCCTATTATACGGCCCCTAATAAGGGGTTTATGGGCCCTGGATGGGCTTACGGTCTGTCCCCTCCTGTCCATGGGTATTTTATTAGGGATTTTCCCCGCCTATGGGTTCCGTCCCGAATGTGTTCCGTTACTTTTTTTTGCACTTTTTTTCATTGTGGCTAATTTTTCGGATCTGTCCGCCCTGTTTTTTGGCCTTCAAAGCGATTCCTACCGGGACCGGAGCTTGATCTTTATCCTTGTTTCGGCCGCGGGCTTTGCCCTTACGTTGTGGATAACCCTGTACTTTGCCCCGTCCATAGACACCCAGTTTACTACCCAGGGAGTGGAAAAAATAACCCTGCAAGGTACGGAAAATAAGGTCCTGTATGTCCGGATATACGGTCCCGGGGGCAAACCGGAGGCCGAAACCGGGGAAGATCGGGGAACCAAGGCCGGAGAAGGAGCGGAAAGCGATGCCGGGGGAGAACCGGAAACCGGAGATGCCACCGCCGGCACAGCCCCGGAATTGCCGGCGCCCCAAAACCGGCCCCTGCTTATCCTTCTGCCCCCGGCAGCCGGTTCCCTATATGTTACCGATACGGTCTGTGCAGCCCTGCGGGACCGGGGTTTTACGGTCCTTACCTATTCCAGCCCCGGTTTAGATTCCCCCGCCGTTGACGGAAACGGCGAGACGGTACGGCTTTCCATTCCCCGGCTGTACCGGCTTATTAATGCCCTGGGCAGGGGTTTAACCGATGTGGCAGCCAATGCCGGGGGCAGAAAATTAGAAGAGGGGCGCCGGCAGGATCTGCAATTTCTTCTGCGGGAACTGGACCGGAATATGATCCTTAGGGGTAAATTATCGTCTGGCAGCGGCACTATTTTTCTGGCCGGTTATGGCGCCGGGGGGGCGGCCCTTACCACCCTGGCGGGCCAAAGGGCGTTTATCGAAACATACCCCCGGGTCCGGGGGGTCATAGCCCTGGAAGGCCCCCTTCTTTCTTCGCTGGCGGGTAAGCCCCTGCCGGCCCCGAAGACCGCCCCGGGTAATCCGGTAAGCGCCTTCTTCCGGCAAATAGACGACTTTACCCGGAGCCTTGTGCCAAAAAAAATTACCCGTATAGAAAATATACCCCAGCCGGCACTTCCCATATTGTTTATCCTTTCCGGCAGGGTTATTCAAAACCGTTCCGGCCGGTACGAAACGATCCTTAGAACCCTGGGGGCTTCCACGGATATGGCTCTTTTGGCGGCGGTCCCCTGGGCGGGGCCCTTTGATTATTCCGGCAGCCCCCTTTATTACCCCCTTTACAGCGCCCTCTTTCGGGGGGCCGGTAATGTCCCGGAGGAGCCGCCGCCGGGACCGGAACTAACCGCATCATTGATAACAAATTTTGCCGCCCTCATTCTGGGGACCGGCGAATCCCCCCATGCCGGTTCCGGCACAGAAGAAACCTTCGGCGGCTTAAAAACAACCGTCCTGGATAAGCGCATCTACCTGGAAACCGGAGGGGTCTGGCGTATTCCCGGAAACCGGACTATACTCCAACCATGACTGGCCGCATAAATACCAGGGTCCTGGACAATTTTTTTAAATCCCTGCTTGACATAGGGGAGTTCGGCGCCATCGATTCGTCGATGAATGGAATTCAGGTGGACAACGACGGATCCCCCATCGATAAAATTGCCTTTGCCGTGGACGCCTGCCTGGAAAGTTTTAAGCGCTGTGCCGCCGCCGGGGCCGGAATGCTCTTTGTTCATCACGGTCTTTTTTGGGGGTCCCCGCTGGCTTTAGCGGGTCCGCACCGCGGGCGGCTAAAATACCTTATGGACCACAACATTGCCCTCTATGCGGTTCACCTGCCCCTGGATCAACATCCCCGGCTGGGAAATAACGCCGCATTGGCGGAACTTTTGGGCATTGAAGATCCCCAGCCCTTTGGGGTGTACCACGGAAAAAAAATAGGCTACAAGGGCCGGCTAAAAGATCCCTTAACCGTGGATGATGCGGTTAAGGCGGTAAGTTATTTGGACAGGCCTCCGCTGGGGGTGTATCCCTTTGGGAAACAGCTCAACGAAACCTGCGCGGTTATTTCCGGCGGCGCCGCCGGCGAAGCCCTGCAGGCCATAGAAGAGGGGGTGGATTTGTACGTTACCGGGGAAGCGAAACATACCGTGTATCACGAGGCCCTGGAGGGGCGCTTGAATATGATCGCCGGGGGCCATTATTCTACAGAAATATGGGGGGTCCGCCGGGTCATGGAAGAATCTGCGGTTCAGCTTAATATGACCACGGAATTTCTGGATATTCCCACGGGACTTTAAAGAGGAGCGGCGATGAACAATAAGATATGGCCCTTGGGGCTCAGTGTCTTTGCGGTGGCGGCGGATCAGATATCAAAGGCCATTATTGCACGGTGGCCGGAAAATTCCTTAATTAAGGATGTCTTTGGCAATGAATTTCTTGAGATTGTCCATGTACGAAACACCGCCATAGCCTTTAGCCTGGGGCACAATTTACCGGAGGGCTTAAAGCCGGTTTTGTTTATTCTGCTTCCCCTGGGGGTTCTGGCGTTTTTGGTTGTATACTATTTTAGATCCAACGAATTTACCCCCCCGCAGCGCTGGGCCGTCGCGGGCATTTTAGGGGGCGGCCTGGGCAACCTGATCGATCGCATCTTCCGCCCCGCCGGGGTGGTGGACTTTATCAGCGTAAAAATGTACGGAATTCTGGGATTTTACCGATGGCCCACCTTTAACCTGGCCGACTCTTTTGTGGTTATCTTTGGGATACTGCTGCTTATAACGATTTTTAAGCCGGAGCAAAAGAAAGCGCTTGAATAAACGGACTAAAATTATTTTGTTGATGATTGCCGCCACCGGGTTTAATATGGTTGTAACGGCGCTGTGCTTTATAATCCTGCTGCTGCTCTATATGGTTCTGCTGATTCCCCACATACCTGCCGAGGCAGCCTTTGGGGCCTTTCCTGTTCTTTTTATCCTGGCGGTGATTTTTTCGTTCCTTGTCTACCGCCGGTTCCTAAAACAGTATCTAAAGGAATGAACCTCCCCAGGGGCAAGCGCGAACCGAAGGGTCAACGGGGTATGTACCGGGCCTTCAATCGGCCCATCCGGGGAATGAGGCTCCCCGCCGCAGAGCAGCGGATTAGACCCCACTGCGAATAAGCCGCCGCACAGGGGGCAGAAAGATCCGCCGGAGATTAAACAGAACCTGCAAACAGCAGCCGCGGCATCAATACCCGTCGGACATGGCGCGGTTAAGATCCCGCTGGTAAAGATCCTGGTAGGTGTAGCTGCGGTCCCGAAGTTTTTCTTTGACAGGCTGGGAAAAAGGAATATGGCGCCAAAAAATTCCCCTAACTTCTTTGTCAAGTTTTTGGATCGCATCGCTTTCTTTTGTCATCCAGGTAATATAATCGGCAATAAAGGCTTCTTTTAGATCGCCCTTTAGTTTCATCTTCTGGAACCATTGGTAGTAGTTTCCCGTTAGGCCCTCTTCCATCCAATAATAGGATGCCTTTTCCTTGGCTACCTGCCACCGCAGATCCGCCACCGCAGAAAGCAGGGCTATGGATAAATTTTTGGGGTACATGGGCATGGCTATGCGGCCCCGGCTTGTGGCCCGGTTAAACCGGTCAAAGGGTTCCCAGCAGACCCCCGTATCGCCGTAGCTGGGGATTAAAATCACATAGGGAACGATCCGGTTTAGCCGGTTTTTATAGGCCCGGCAAAACGCCCCCGGATCTATGCTTTCGATCTTTGTCATTAGGGAGATTATATTTTCCCGGTATCCTACGTCGTTGGGGGTACAACGAAAGTATTCGGCGCTTAAAATAGGAAAATGGTTCCCCTGGCGGCCAATGGTCATTTTTGTCATCTGCCTAACCGTGTCAAATTCCGTATCCACCGCCTTTACATCTACCTGGACCGCCCCTCCCTCTTCTTCGATCTTTTCTAAAAGCGTCTTAACATCCGCTTCGGCTTGATAAAAATCCCGAAGAAAAATTTCCAGATCATGATCGGTCTTAAGAAGGCTTTTTAAAATTTCGTGGATCTCGGCAAAGAGTTTTTTTTGAATGTCCGTATAACAGGCGTTAACATCCGTAAGGCCGTCCAGGGGATAATGTTCGGTTATGTCTTTTATCCGGTCCCGCAGAAGCCGCTCCGCATTAATCCGTTCTTCATCCTTGGCCTTTAACAAGCCCCGGGCCCCGTCCCGTTTTCCCATGGCTTTATCCAGCAGCTGCTGCAGCCTGGTTTGGGCGCCGGCCTTCGCCACCCGTACCTCGTCGGTGGCGGAATTCCGTACTACCCCGGTGCCAACGGCCTTAAACCATTCGTCCAGGTAATAAATGGGCTGATTCAGTTCATTGTCAACCACCAGCTTGGCAAAAAAATTTCTGTGGTCGGGGCTAAGAAAGGTGGGATGAAGTATATTAAACCGAAGCAGGTATTTTTTTTGTTCCGGCAGTTTTCCCGGGGCTTTACGGGCCACATTAATCAAAAAGTCCCAATAGGCGGTGGTTACCTGTTGACGGAATACGCTTCTGTCTTTGGGATCCTTGGCGCCCAGAAATTTCTGCAAAAGGGTATGGACCCGCTGGGCAATATCCCCCTCTCCCGAAAGGGCCGCCTTATAGTAATTGGGATCTGAAAAAACAGGATTTGGGGTATTTTCAAAACGCTTGCTGACTTCCGGAAATTCCTCGGCAGTAAGGTCCACCCCTTCGCTGGGTTTCGCTGTGTTTGAATCCAGGGGATCGTCAAAGAGGGTGGTATAATCCGGCACGGCGGCAGGGGCGGTTTCTGCCCCCAAGAGGGCCGCTATCTCCGGATCCATGTCTCCTTGAAACATATTTGCCATATAAAAGAAATTATACAACAAAAAACCGGGTTTTGCAACCCGGTTTTTCTTACCGTACTGGCTTAGCAGCAGCTTTGCTTTTTCTGACGGTTTTCTTTGCCCTCGGGCTTTTGGGGCCCTTGGCAGCGGCCTTTGCGGCGCTTATCAGCTTCGTTTCCGCAGCGGAAATTTTGCTGTCCAGCGCCTTCCTTTGAGCACAGAGTTTCTTTAGCTGTTCAATAGCTTTTTCCATTCGTTTCCTCGCAAATAACAGTATAACATAGAATATCGGTAATAACAATTACTGTCTTTACCGGTTCTTGTTTCTGGAGGTGAGGGGAATTGAACCCCTGACCTCTTGAATGCCATTCAAACGCTCTAGCCAACTGAGCTACACCCCCAGAGTGTATCAGCATAAAGAAGAGGAATGATTTTGTCAATGGGTATTTATCGATTTTCCGGAATTTTTTAGATTTTATAAATTTATCCCCGCAAAGGAAAGGGCTTGTTTCTTTTTTCGATGGCGGCTCTTCCTGTACCACCTGAACGCTTGCGGGGCGGCGGTGAATTGTGTATGCTGGGACCATGAAATCCTTTACGCGGGAACTGTGGTTCAATACAAAAAAGAACCGGGAATTTATTAATATCACCGGCGAAGTAGAAAAGCTCCTTGCCGAATCGGGCATACGGGAAGGCTTATGCCTGGTAAACGCCATGCATATTACCGCAAGCGTTTTTGTCAACGATGACGAATCCGGTCTGCACCATGATTTTGACGTTTGGCTTGAAAAGCTTGCCCCCCACGAACCGGTGGCTTCTTACCGGCACAACACCGGGGAAGTAAACGCCGATGCCCACATGAAACGGCAGATCATGGGACGGGAAGTTGTGGCGGCGGTCACCGGCGGAGCCCTCCACCTGGGCCCCTGGGAACAGATATTTTACGGCGAGTTTGACGGCCAGCGCCGAAAAAGGGTTTTGGTAAAAATTATCGGCGATTAGTGAAGGCTTCCCCAAAACCAGCCTGGGTTCCGGAACTATTCACCGTTCTGTCTAAAAAATTACAGCGCCCCGCGGCGGCGCGCTGATTATGGGAGGGCGCAAAAAAATTTCCGGGCCGTCCGCAAAAATTCCCCGGAACAGGCCGGCCTATAGTTCCAGGCTCAGGCTCTTGATCTTCTCTTCTATATAATCGGCAAAGGCCGAAACCTTCATCGGCTCAAGCTGCGTTCCGTCCCGGCGGCGGATCGAAACCGTACCCTCACCGGCTTCTTTCTCGCCCACCACAAGCATGTAGGGAATTTTCCGGTTCTGACATTCCCGGATCTTGGCGTTAAGGCGGCTGTCGTCCAGTTCCGTCCCAACCCGCAGATCCCGGGCTTTAAGTTCCCGGGC
>JAISLT010000077.1 GCA_031277165.1 Spirochaetaceae bacterium | reverse complement strand
GATTATGGTGGAGGTGTCATACCCGTTCCCATTCCGAACACGGAAGTCAAGCCCTCTAACGCCGATGATACTGCGCCTCGAAGACGCGGGAAAGTAGGAAGTTGCCGGGCTTTTTTATTCGAAAGTCTGGTTTAATACCCCGGAGCTCTGCTCCGGGGAGGCTCATTTGTTATGGGGGCTTACCAGGAACCTGCTTTGCAGCGAATTAACCGAAGCTTTCCCAAAACTGAAGTTTTGGGAAAGCAGCTTTAGATATCCAACCGTATATTTCTAAAGCCCCAATTGCTGAAAAAGTGTGTCCTTCAGGCCGGGGGTAAGGCCCAGCTCGTTATTGGCATACAGAGGGGCAAGGGCCGCTTCAAATTCGGCGGTAGTAAGCTCGGTAATCGTAATGCCCTTGGCCTTAAAACCGTCATAGTACCCCTGCTCTTCCGATGCGATGATCTCCGAATATTTGGCGGCCGCATCGTATATGGTTTTAAGGAAAAGTTCCCGATCCGCCTGGGGCATGCTGTCAAGCAGGGCCTTTCCGCAGACAAAGCTGCTTTGGAGCATGTAATGTTTGGTCGGGGCCAAATAGGGGGTAACTTCGTAGAGCCGGTAGCTGTCGGCGGCGGACGCTTGGATTTCGCAGCCATCCAGAGTTTTGGCTTGAATTTCGGCGTAGATATCCGTGGCGTTAACCGTGGTCTGGACATACCCAAGGTGCTTTGCCAGGGCCTGGCCTATGGCGTTTCCAAAACCCCGGATACGAAGCCCCGCCAGATTGGACACACCGGTCACCGGGGTGGTGGTATAAAAGCTCCGGTACCCGTTAAACATGTCGGCGATAAGGACAATCCCCTGTTCCTCCAACTGGCTCTGCCAGCCCCTGTACAGGGCCGTTTCGGGAAGTTTCTCCAGGATCTTAAAATCCATAAGTACATAGGGCGCCATAAGGATGTTAAGGTCCGGTATGTTAAATTGACTGGCGAGCCGTCCTGGGTCGGAGGGAACCACCAGGTTTACTCCCAGTTTAGCCTGGGTTACCAGGCTGTCCGTATCTCCGGGAAGGGCGCCGGCAACATAGACCTTTACGTCAAAGCGGCCGGTGGCGTTAAGGGTATTTGCCACTTCCTGCATCATCCGGCTTTGGCCGCTGGTGGCCCCCTCCGTACCGGCAAAGGTAACGGCGATTTTCCCCGAGTCCGCCTGATCCTGTTTCCGGCAGCCGGCAAAGATCAACCCCGCAATAAGCATCAAGGCCCATACCGGCCCGGCAAAGCGTTTCATAGTATCCTCCGAATTTAAAATGGAACTGTTTTGAAACCATGGCTTTAAAACAAGCTGTCGCTGATATTCTATCATGCTTGCATAGGGGTGTCAATTTTTTGTGGGTTTCCAAAAACAAGTACAAGCGGAATTCCCGGACATTTGCGGAATGTCTGGAAATAACCCGTGGCGGCTGTGCTTGTGGATTTTCGTGGTTTTCGGCACAATGTTCCGGTGAGCATCTTTTGGAATAAGAGGGTATCTTCCCTTTCCCCCTATGTCCCCGGCGAACAGCCCAGGACAGAGGGGCTTATCAAGCTAAACACCAACGAGAATCCCTATCCGCCGTCGCCGGCGGTGGTGGAGGCAATCCGTTCCCTGGTAAGCGGCGCAGATGCCGGGGCCAGTCTGCGCCTGTATCCGGATCCGGTGTGCGCCGCCTTTCGGGAGGCAGTGGCCCTCCGGTACTCCGTTAGGCCGGAGCAGGTTTTTCCCGGTAACGGTTCCGACGAGGTCCTGGCATTTGCCTTCGGCGCTTTTTTCGAGAATGTCCCCGGACTTCCCGCCGGGGAAAACCCGCCGCCGGCGCTGCTTTTTCCCGACATTACCTACAGTTTTTACCCGGTTTATGCGGGGCTGTGGAATCTGCCCTTTCGCACCGTCCCGGTGGGGGAAGATTTTTCTATTAACCCGGCGGATTACTGTGTTCCCTCCGCCGGGACCGTACTTCCCAACCCAAACGCCCCCACGGGGAGGGCCCTGCCCGTGGGGCTGTCCGGAGAAAGTTCCGGGGGACTTTGCAGTATTGTGGAGTACCAGTTACGGCACCATAGGGTGGTAATTATCGACGAAGCCTACGCCGCCTTTGGGGCAGAATCGGCCTCGTCCTTTATTGGCCGGTATCCCAACCTTCTTACGGTACATACCCTGTCCAAGTCCGCATCCTTAGCGGGCCTTCGGGTGGGCTTTGCCATCGGCAGTGAGGAATTAATAGAGGGCCTGTTCCGCATCCGGGATTCGTTTAACTCCTATACCATGGATCGCCTGGCCCTGGCGGGGGCCGCCGCGGCCATGGCCGATAGTTCCTACTACGATGAAATAAATAAACGGGTAATTGCCACCAGGGAACGGACCGCCGCGGTCCTGGCTTCCATGGGTTTCGAGGTAATCCCCTCCAGGGCAAATTTTCTTTTTATCCGGTGGAAAGATCCCGGGTCTTCTCCGGTGAAAAACAACGGCCCCCTTTCCGGCGCGGCACTGTTCCGGGCCCTTAGAGAAAGGGGCATATTGGTGCGGCACTTTGATAAGCCCCGCATTGCCGGTTACCTGAGGGTAAGCATTGGAACCGATCCGGAGATGGATAGCTTTCTTGAAGCCTGCGAAGAAATAACCGGGGTAAAACCAGGCCATGCAGATTATTGAAGAATCCCAGTTTAACCGGTGGTGGAAGGATCCTGCGGTCTCCCGGATCGATCCTGTAACCGAAGGGGCGGTGCGGACAATTATTGATGCGGTGAGGGATCGGGGGGACCGGGCCTTGAAGGACTATGCGGCACAGTTTGACAGGAGTTCCCCGGACCGGCTTGAGGTTCCCCCGGAACTGCCCGAGGCGGCCTGGGAAAGCCTTTGCCGGGAAGAGCCGGAACTTGCGGCGGCCCTGGACTTGGCGGCCTCCCACATCGGCGGTTTTGCGGAACTGCAAAAAAGGCAGTTGACGGACTTTGAAACCGAGATTGCCGGGGGCCTTTTTACCGGCCAGCGGGTAATTCCCGTGGAAAGGGCTGCGGTCTATGTACCCGCAGGGCGTTTCCCCCTTTTTTCATCGGTATTGATGGGAATGATCCCCGCCTTTATTGCCGGCGTGGACGGGGTGATCCTTGCCTCCCCCCCCATGGAAGGGGGCCTTCCCCACCGGCACATACTTGCCGCGGCCTGGCTAAGCCTGCAAAGGGCCGCCGGATCCGCCCCGCCGGGGAAGCGGCTGCGGATCTTTGCCATGGGCGGCGCCCAGGCCATTGCCGCCCTTGCCCTGGGGACAGAGACCGTACCCCGGGTCAACGTGATTGCCGGACCGGGGAATAAATATGTAAGCGCCGCCAAGCGTATCCTTTCCGGAGAGGTGGGGATCGATCTTATCGCCGGTCCCACCGATGTGCTGGTGATTGCCGGCGATTCCGCGGGGAATGCCGTGGAACGGATCGCCGCGGACATGCTGGCCCAGGCGGAACATGATCCCGATGCCAGGGCCAGGGCCCTGGTTCCCCATCGCGGGATGGCGGAAGAAATTGTCCGGGCCCTGGAACGGCAGCTGGCGGCGCTGCCCCGGGAATCAAGGGATTCCGCCGGGGCTTCCCTGGAAGCCGGCGGGCTTATCATAATTTATGAATCCAAGAAAGGGGCCCTTCGCATGGCTAACACCATAGCCCCGGAGCATTTGGAACTCCAGGTGGCAGGGGCCGAAGAATGGATCGGTGGCTTAAGAAATTTCGGCTCCCTCTTTATCGGGGACCTGGCGGCGGAGGTCCTGGGGGACTACAGTGCGGGGATTAACCATACCCTGCCCACCCTGGGAAGCGCCCGTTTTACCGGCGGGCTTTCGGTGCGGCATTTTCTTAAGACCCCCACAACTCTACGGTGCCTCCGGGCGGCGGGATACGAAGAGGCCCTGCGGGCTGCGGAAATTATCGGCCGGGCCGAGGGACTGGCGGCCCATGCCGGATCCGCGGCGATCCGCCGGGAGGGGCGCGGTGATTTTCCCTAGGGGCGGACGCCGCCCGCCGGCGGAAGGAACCGCGGCGCCGGATGGTCCGGCGATAGGCGCCGTGGAGGATCACCGCGGCAGAGAGGGGGGCGCCCTGGTGTACCCCGTCTATTCCCGCCGTTCCGGGGGAATCTCCATAGGGATAAACCTTTTTCCTGATCGCAAGGTCTGTTCCTTTGATTGTCCCTACTGCGAGGTTTTTCCCTTTAAAACGGATCTGCAATTTACCCTGGAAACAATGGAGGCCGCCCTGTATTCGGCCCTGGTGGAATTGGGGGATAGGGGAAAGGACATACGGGATATTTGCTTTTCCGGCAACGGGGAACCCACCATGTCCCCTTATTTTACGGAGGCCCTTAGGGCCGCCGGAGCCCTGCGGGATAAACTTGTCCCTGGGGCAAAGCTGGTGCTGATAAGCAACGGATCGGGCCTGCTGGATCCGGGGACCTTCGGGATGCTCCGCGACGCCGCGGATACGCCGGGGACATCCCCGGGGGCCCTGGGCCTTCATATTTGGCTGAAGTTGGACGCCGGTACCGAAGAATGGTACCACGCCATGGATCGATCGGACATTCCCTTTTCCCGGCTGGTTTCCCGTATCGGGGATTTTGCCTTATCCGGCGCCCCCTTTACCGTGCAAACCATGATCTGCCGGATCCGGGGCGCCCCTCCTCCGGCGGAGGAAGAAACCGCCTGGGTACGGCTGGTAACGGATCTGGCCGGAAAGGCGGCGGAATCCGGGGGGAGGAAGCCGCCGCCGCCGGGCGGCGCCGGGGGATTTTTTTCCGCCGCAGCAAATTCCGGTCTGCGGGCGGTGCAAATATACGGCAAGGCCCGGCCCGCCCCGGAGGATCCCGCCGCCCAGGCGGTTCCGGCGGCGGCGCTGGAAAAACGGGCAAAATTGCTGGAGGAGGCACTGCGGCGGCGGGGCCTTACCCTGCCGGTAGAAGTGTACCCCTAATACCTTTAACCGGTGAACATTCCATATTCTCTATTCTTTTGCGGCTTTCCCAAACTTCAGTTTTGGGAAAGCCGCTTTAGACATTGTGTAGTCTTGATAATCCACCCGCACGCCGCCACATCTATAACAGTACCCAAACAGTACCCGGCGGAGGCGCTCATCCGCCCGGAGTTTTTGCCGCGTCCAGTTCCAGCGCAAAGACCTTGCTTTTTCGCCGGTGGTCATATGATTTTTGCCGTTCCTCCGGCAGGGATGCAATATCGCTTTCCACAAAGCCCAGGGCTTCAAACCAATCCTGGGTCTTGGTAGTTAGGACAAAAACCCGCCGGATATTTTTCTTTTTAGCCCTGCCGATAAGAAAACGGACAATCCGGCTTCCCAGGCCCATGTCGGCATAGGTTTTATCCACGGTTATGGCGGCAATTTCCCCCTGATCTCCCCAGGTATGGAGGGCCCCCGAAGCATGGACTTGGCTGTCGATGCCAAAAACCACATAATCGTCCTTTTTTTCCGATATGTCCTCGGGGGTTCTGCGGATCAATATGCCCTGCTGCATAAGGGGTTCCATGATCCGCAGTACGTCCGGTATGTCCCTGGTCCGCAGGGGTCTAATGGCCTCGTATTCATCGGCATAGATCATCGTTCCCGATCCAAGGTTCGAGAACAGTTCCCGTAGTACCGCCCCCTCTTCCCCGCCGTCGATGATGTGGACCCGCTCGACCCCCGCCCGGGAAGCGGCCAGGGCCAGGGCCAGGGCCGACAGGGCCTTGGAGGCCGCCTCCGGGGGCTCCCTGTTCAAGTCCAGCACCTTTTCGGCCTCCTGGGGGGTAAGCCGGATAATCCGGTCCTTTTCGCCGGTTTCGGCCCCCTCGGGCAGGATCAGTCCCCGGACGCCGGAAGAGGTTCCCCGGGGAATTTCCTGTGCCAGGCTTACAATAAAAAGCTTAACCGCCCCCAGGGCGCCGGCGGCGGCCAGGGCTATTTCATCCCCCGGTACGTTATAGGGCTTTCCCGAAGGGCCCCAGCCAATGCAGGGGATAATGGGAACCATCCCCAGATCAAGGACCTTTCTGATGGGTTTGGTCAGGATCGTCTCCACACTGCCGGTATGTTCCATGTCGGTTCCGTGCAGAATTCCCAGCCCCCGGGCCCGGACAAAATTCCCAATAAGCGAATCGGTGCGGTTTGCGGAAAGGCCCGTCATAAACCGGGTTGCCACATGGAAGGCCGCCATCTCCACAAAGGGCATGGCCCTGGCGGCGGTGATCCGCCGGGGGGCCCTAAGGACCGCCGCGGCCCCTCCGGCCTTGTCCGGTTCCGGGGAAATATACGCGCTGGTGATGCCGTATTCCGTCAGCACCGAATCAATCCATTCCTTTGCCCCCGGCACGATCACCACCCTAAAGCCCGTCTGGGCCAGGATAGCCAGATCCTTCATAAATAAGGGAAAGGCCGGATCCCGGGTAACGGGGAAGTCGATCTTAAATACCATGGTGGACCCGGAAAAACGGCTTTGGTAGTGCAGGGCCTCCCGGACCAGATCCATTTGAAGACCGGCGGATTGATTCATAAAAACACTATACCCGAATCGGGGGAAAAATGGAACGCCGTGCCTTCCCCGGATGCGGCCTGCTGCGCCGCGTGAAAAACCCCACCATAACCGGGCCTGCTATGGTTAGCTTTAACGCGGCGCGAGGCGGGCGGACCCTTGTCCAAAACTCCCTATTTGCGGTATGGTGTAACATGGGGCAAGTTAAAGACCGCCCTTTGGGACGTAGGCAAGTGGCAAGCCACCGGGTTTTGGCTCCGGCATGCACAGGTTCGAACCCTGTCGTCCCAGCATCGCAGATGCCGCCGGCGCTTGTACAGGCCTTGGGCGGTTAAGTGAGGATGTTCCAAAACCAACCGGGTTTTGGACAAGCTCAAGCATAAGGAGTATCACGTGAGTCAGGTTGTTTTTTCGGCCCAGAGCCGGGTAAAGGGCGGGTCCAGCGAAGCCAGAAGGCTCCGGCGGCGGGGCCGTATTCCGGCGATAATCTACGGCCGCAAGGGGGATCCCCTTTCCATAGACCTGGATGCCAGGGATTTTATGAACAGCGTTAAGGGTGTTTCCGAAAGTACCATTGTTAAGGTGGACGTGAACGGTCAGGTTCACGAAGCCTTTGTCAAGGATACCCAGCGGGATATTAGGGACGGAAGCATCCTCCATGTTGATTTTTACGAGGTCGAGGGGAATACGATCCTTAGGGCCAGGGTTTCGATCCATATCCACGGAACCCCCGTCGGTGTCCGGGAGGGAGGTATTTTGGAAACCCCCCTGCACGATATTGAAGTTGAATGTCTTCCCAAGGATCTGCCCGAGCGGATCGATGTGGATATTGCGGAACTGCGGGTTAACCAGTCGATCCACGTTAAGGACCTGGCTTTAAAGGAGGGGGTTAAGCTTGTCTCTAACCCCGAGCAGGTGGTGGCACTGGTGAAATTTGCCAAGGCCGAGGCCGCCCCCGCCGCCGAGGAAGCGGTCGTGGAAGCCGCCGCCCCCGCCGCGGCCCCAGGGGCTGCCCCCGCCGCCGCCGACAAGAAGGCCGAGAAATAGCGGGAACCACAGGGGACTTTGCCGGATCCTTCGAAGCGCTTGCGGCCTCCGGTTTGGCCCTGGCCCCGGCGGGAATTTCCCGGGAAAGGCCGGTGTTCCTGGCGGCCCTTTCCGGCGGCGCCGATTCCACCGCCATGGCCGCGGCCCTGGCGGCCCTGCGTGATGCCCCCTCCCAGGGGGGGGCGCCCTTTGTTTTACACGCCCTCCATGTAAATCACCACATCCGCCGGGCCGAAGAATGCGCCGCCGATCAAGGGGCGGTTTCTTCCCTCTGTATATCCTTGAACATACCCTTCACCGTCAGTTCCCTTGCGCCGGGACTGGTAGAAGCCTATGGCCGGGAAAGGGGAACCGGCATCGAAGGGGCCGCCCGGCATTTTCGTCATGCGGCTCTTCAAAAAGAAGCGGACCGGGTAGGGGCGGGGTGGATACTTATGGCCCATACCGCGGATGATCAAATCGAAAATATTCTTATGGCCTTTCTTAAAGGTTCGGGACCCCAGGGGCTGGGGGGGCTGCGGCCGGTTAATAAAAAATACAGGATTAAACGGCCCCTGCTTCTGTTAAGCCGGGCCGATGTTCTGGCCTACCTGGAGGAGCGGGGACTTTCCTACCGGACCGATTCTTCCAATGCCGATGAAAAATTCCTTAGGAACCGGATACGGCTTAGGCTTATTCCCCTGCTGGACCGGTACTTTCCCCACTGGCGGGGACCGGTAAAAATGCTGGGGGAAACCCAGCGTATGGTAGAAACCCTTCTAAGGGAAGAGACGGAAAAACGCCTTTCGTGGGAAGCCCTGGGGGGGGAATTCCGGCTTGGGACGGAGGATTTTTTTTCCCAGCCGCAGATCCTTCGGGAAGCGGCCCTCTTTACCGCCGTTGATCTGCTGGGGGCCGGTACAAAAAACCCCCGGTTAAAAACCCTGCGGGGCTTTGCCCGGGGAGATTATACCGCCGCCGATCTGGGATCATCCTGTCTGGAAAACCGGAATGGATCTATACGGGTAACAAAAAAGGTACAATCCCCCGGCGAAGGGGGTTTTTCGGTGTTGATTAAAAAGCCCGGACCTTATAAGCTGGAAACACTTACGGTAAGGGCCTTTGAAACCCCTCCTGCCGGGGAAAAAACAGGTTTTTTTGCCGAATATCCGGTGGTCCTGCGATCCTGGGGAACGGCGGTCCTGGCCGAAGATCGCCGGGGAATGGCCGCAATGATCAAGCGGAACGGCCTTGCATGGAAACGGGAAGAAAACCCTAAAGGCATGGTGTATTTTATGATCAGCGATACCGGGAGGTTGGATGCCCTTAAATCAGAACGACAATCAAAAACCTGTTAAACCCGCATATTCCGGCGGAAAACCCAACCCCTTTGCCCTGTTTTTCTTTCTTGTGATGGCGGGTTTTTTTATCTTTTATTTTTTAAGAAACGATACTCAGACCGTCCAAGAGGCGGCCTATTCGGATTTTCTGCAGTACCTGGAACGGGACGAGATTACCCGGGTTAAAATTTTCGACAACAATATGATTGAGGGGGAGCGCCGGACCCAGGGGGGGGAAACGATCCGCTTTAAAACGGCCATTCCCTATATGGACCCGGAACTGCTCCCGGAACTGCGGGCCAGAAATATTATTATCACCGGCGCCATGGCGGAATCGTTGCCCTGGCGCATCCTGATCCAAACTCTGCCCTGGCTTATTGGTTTGGGGCTTATCTTTCTTATGTTCAGGAACATGCAGGGTACCGGTTCCCGGGCTTTCCAGTTCGGAAAAAGCAAGGCCAAGCGGTACCACGATGACGGAAAAAAAATAACCTTTGCCGATGTGGCCGGCCAGACCGATGCCAAGTATGAACTGCAAGAGGTGGTTTCGTTTCTTAAGAACCCCCAGAAATTTACCAAAATGGGGGCCCGGATCCCCAAGGGGGTGCTTCTGGTGGGCATGCCCGGCACGGGCAAGACCCTTATGGCCAAGGCCGTGGCCGGAGAAGCGGGGGTGAATTTTTTCCACATGTCGGGGTCCGACTTTGTGGAGATGTTCGTCGGTGTGGGGGCCAGCCGGGTTAGGGACCTGTTTGAACAGGGCCGGCGCAGCGCCCCCTGTATTGTTTTTATCGATGAACTGGATGCCGTGGGCCGGACCCGGGGGGCCGGTTATGGGGGCGGTCACGATGAGCGGGAGCAGACCCTAAACCAGCTTTTGGTAGAAATGGACGGCTTCGACGGCACCAGCGGCCTCATCATCCTGGCGGCCACCAACCGCCCCGACGTGCTGGACCCCGCCCTGCTGCGGCCCGGCCGCTTCGACCGCCAGGTTCTGGTGGATCGGCCGGACCTGAAAGGCCGCGAGGAAATTTTGAAGATCCACTCCAAGGGCGTAAAACTGGCGCCGGCGGTGGAACTGGAGGCGGTGGCCCGCGTAACCTCCGGGTTTTCCGGCGCGGATCTGGCCAATATCGTGAACGAAGCCGCCCTGCTGGCGGTGCGCGCCGGCCGGAGGCTGGTGGAGCAGGCGGATTTTAACGAGGCCATCGAAAAGACCGTCGCGGGCCTGCAGAAGAAGACGCGGGTCCTCAAGCCCGAAGAGCGGAAGCTTACCGCTTACCACGAGGCCGGCCACGCCCTGGTTGCCGCCTTTACCCCCAATGCCGACCCGGTACAGAAGATTTCGATCATCCCCCGGGGCTTCGCCCTTGGCTATACCCTGCAGATGCCTGTGGAGGACCACTTTACCATTACCCGGACCGAACTGTTGGGGAAGATCGGCATCCTGCTGGGGGGCCGTATCGCGGAAGAGATGGTGAGCGGGGAGTATTCCACCGGGGCCGCCAACGATCTTACCAAGGCCACCGACATTGCCCGGAAGATGATAACCGATTACGGCATGAGCGATCGGTTCCGTAACGTGGCCCTTACATCCCGTGGCGCCGGAGTGGCCGGGGGGGAGCGGCAGGAACCGATGTTTCAGCGGGAATATGCGGAAAGCACCCAGCAGTACGTGGACGAGGAAATTGCCCGCGTAGTGGAAACGCAATACGTCAAAACCAAGGAATTTCTGGAACAGTACCGCGATACCCTTGACCGGGTGGCGACAGCCCTGCTGGAAAAAGAGACCCTGGACGAGAAGGAATTCAAGGCTATCATAGCCCAGCAGCCTATCGCAGTGTGCTAAGGGGCAGGTTGCTCAGAATAAAGATCTCGGGCCGGTACTCAAAGTGCATGGTATCGTAGGCTGCCCATTTCCCCCCCCAGACAAAACCGTAGGCTTCGAAGGCCTTAATCACCGCGTCCGGCGGGTGAAGCCGCTGGCTGTAGGGTACCGTCCACCAGTCGCTTTTGACGCGGGCTGCCCAAAGCCCGTAGGTTTCCAGATTCCCCATAGACTTGGGCAGAAGGTCCAGGGCCGCGCCGTAGGAGTGGAAGCTGCGGCTTTCCGTTGCGGCGATGTTGCGCCAATTCCACCCGTCCAGGACATCAATGTCGCTGATCCACTGCCGCACCTGGGCGTTGGTCTTTGATTCTTCAAGGATTATCTCTTCGACCAGGGCAAGTTCTTCCAGAATAGAGTAATGAACGTAAACCGGCCGGCCCAAAAAGCGCAGGGACTTGACCCGGTCCCACGATTCGTTCCGGTTAGTGGCGCGCCACAGGGCCTCGTGGAAATGCTGGGAACGCTTGGCCGGGTACAGGGCCTGGGCGCGGAAACGTTCCGCTTCTTCCGCCGTGGGGGCCCTCCAGGGGGGAAGCTCCGCAGGGTAGGTGTAGAAGGGCTGGGGATCGTATTCGGCGGCGCGGCTTCGAAGCTCCTGGGGCAGGAGCCGCCCGCTGGCGTAGTAGTACCAGGTCCCCCGTATGGGGACCGCCCAGTCCCCGT
>JAISLT010000014.1 GCA_031277165.1 Spirochaetaceae bacterium | reverse complement strand
CGCATGTTTCTGGACTGGCCGCTTACAAGTTTTGAAAACAGTTATACTCATTTTTCGTTTGCCGCCCTTTCCCGGCTGGAACAGGCCGAGGCGGAAATCGAACGGGCGGTGTCGATTTTAAGTTCTTCGGAAAACCTCTACGCTTTTTCCGCCTACGACGATTCCATCGCCGGCGTACCGTCCCTCCTTTACCGCGTTGAGGAGCTTCTGCTGTCGGCCGGCGCGGTAAAATCCCAGGCGGTCGCGGACACTTCCGACGCGGCCTTTCAAAGCTACCTTGATTTGCGCGGCGAAGCCTGGGAAGCGCTCCACGATTTCCTGGACATCGGTTTTGAGGAAAAAATAAAGGCCCTGGGGGAGGAACTCGCCGGGCGTTTTTCCGATGACGCGGATCTGATTCGGGAAGAATGCGCGTACCTTGAAAGCGCCGCCGGAAACCTGCGTGCCAACTTTGAGGATTTCGGCCTCATTCAAAGCCGCTTTTCCGGCTTCCTTGAGGGCAAATACTGTATTGTAGGACAAACCGACGCCGGAACCACCGACATCGGGGTTAATCCTTTTTACAACGAATACGTTAACGTCGGCACACAGGGAGTCGTGCTGGACACCATTTTGTCGGAATCTTTTATCAGCTTTGTTTCCCCTTGGTGGAACGCCCTTTACACAATCGCCGTTACGACGCTTTTGATTTTTTCTCTGGCCTGGCTTGGTCCGGGTTTAAGGGCTACGCTGGGACTTCTGTCAACGCTTGTGGTTCTTTTCGCCTCGCTGTTTCTTTTTACATTTTCCGGTGTTTACCTTGGAATCACCGGTCCCGTGCTGGCCCTGAGTCTGGCCGCCGTCTTCCGTGAAATTATCGCTTACGTAATGTCCGACCGGGAAAAAAAGTTTATCCGAAAGGCTTTTTCTACCTACGTGTCCGACGACGTGGTCAAGGAAATAATCGCCGATCCGTCCCGGCTCCAGCTTGGCGGCGTCAAACGCCACATGAGCGCCCTTTTTACCGACATACGGAATTTTACAACCGTCGCGGAAAAACTTGAACCGGAGGATCTTGTCAGCCTTTTGAACCGTTACCTTACCGCGATGAGCGACGTAATCCTTAAAGAAAAGGGAACCATCGACAAATACGAAGGGGATGCGATCATAGCCTTTTTTGGCGCTCCGCTGGACCTTGCGGACCATGCCCTTAGGACTTGCATGTCGGCAATCACCATCAAGCGTACCGAGAAGGAGCTTAACAAAACCCTGCTGGAAGGGGGGCTGTCTCCCGCCCCGCTTTTGACGCGCATCGGCATTAATACGGGAAGCATGGTGGCGGGTAACATGGGCACGGACAACAAGATGAACTATACGATTATGGGAAACACGGTAAATCTTGCTTCGCGCCTTGAAGGGGCCAACAAACAATACGGCACATGGATCCTGGCCGCCGAATCCACGATCAAGGAAACGGGAAACCTGCTTCTGGTCCGCAGGCTCGACCGGGTCCGGGTAGTGGGCATCAACGAGCCGGTTCGGATTTATGAACTGATGGAAACCATGGAAGCCGCGGAGGATTGGCAGAAGAAAACCGCCGAAGACTTTGAAGAGGCCCTGGTCCTTTTTGAACAACAGGACTGGGCGGCGGCGGCAGAAAAATTCGACGAACTTACCGCCTTTGCCCCGGCGGATGGTCCGTCAAAAATCTACCGGAAACGCTGTGAAGACTACCTGCAATCCCCCCCCGCCGCAGACTGGGACGGGGTATTTGATCTGGCTGAAAAGTAAGGTTTGCGACAAGGGAAAAACCCCCGGGCGAGCAGCCCGGATTTGAACCGGGGACTACTGAAATTTAAAGTTTTTTGTGTCATTTTATGAGATCCAATGATGCTGCGTCCCCATAAAGGCTTTGGGAACACCTTTTTTATCAGGCTTTCAATGTCAAAAATCTTGTCTTGGAGTACTGGTTTGTCAGATAGTATTTGAAAAGGCGGCCTTTCAAATGACAGTACATCCGCAAAAAACCGCTCCGTTTTTTATCCTATGCGCAGCGAAATGCAATAGGTTAATGGAAGCGCCGGAAAATTACCGGGGGTCTTCCTGGCAGGGCATTACCCGGCCGCCGTACAGTTCCTTAGGATATACCGTAATGCCCAGTTTTTTCTCGACCCGCGCAAGCTGCCGCAGTTCTCCCTCGTTCCCTATGGTAACCATGATGCCCCGCTTACCCATGCGCCCCGTGCGGCCCGCCCGGTGAAGATACGTCAGGGGGTCGGAAGAAATATCCATGGCCACCACATGGCTTATTCCCTCCATATCCAGCCCCCGGCAGGCAAGATCGCTGGCCACCAGAATTGAAAGGCTTCCGTTCCGAAAAAGGTCAATGGCCGCTTTTCTGGCTTTTTTATCCATGTCCCCCCAAATACCCCCGGCGGCCCAATGATGGGCCTGGAGCCGCGAAAGAATCATCCCCGCCGGCCCTCCCCGGGAGCAAAAAACCAGGGTTTTCCTTGGCTTTACCGCGGACAGAAAAGACCGAAGAAAGGATACCTTTTCCCGGTCTTCGGCAAAAAACGCCCAGTGTTCTATATTGCGCTGCAGCACCGGCAGATTGTTTTCTTCTATGGTGTTCCATGGGGAAGGGGCCAGGGAAAAAAGCCTGTCCCGGCTTTTGGGAGGAAAGGTGGCGGAGCAGGAAATAAGCCGGGCCGGAATATCCCGGGCCTGGGCACAAACGGCGGAGGTTTCCCCGTACAATTCTTCTGCCAAAAGGGAATCCCCCTCGTCCAGTACCAGAAAGCGAAGGTTCCTAAGGGAAAGTTTTTTCATCCCCATAAGCTGTAGTACCCTGGCGGGGTTTCCCACCACCGCAGGGGGTTTTTTCTTTTTTAAAAACTCAATCTGCCGGGAAAGGGCAGCCGAACCAATAAGCAAGGCGGAACTCCCCAGTCCCAGAGCGGCCAGTAAAAAATCAAGTTCCCCCTTTATTTGGGAGCAGAGTTCATGGGTTGGGGCAAGGATCAGCAGATCCGGTCCCTTTGGTTTGTCCGTCAAGACCGTCCGTTTTAGTAAAGTTACAATGGGAAGAAGATAGGCCAGGGTTTTTCCTGTGCCGGTGGGGGCGGTAAAAAGCAAATTTTCCGCCGGTTCATTAAGGATTGCGGGGATCACCGGCTGTTGTATGTCCGCAGCTTTCACAATACCCCGGGATCTAAGGGCGGTTTCCAGGGAAGGTTCCAAGTTTAATGCAGAAAAATCCATTAGAAAAATCCATCAGCGAAGGGCCTTCCCAAGACCAGCAGTTTTGGGAAATGCCCGGGGCGATCGCTAAAAATGTATTTTAGAGAACCCCGTCGGCGGGTTGATAAACCGGGAAGATTCCCGGTATATTTCTATAAGCTGTTCGGTAAGGCAGCCGATGGTCCATTTTTGAGCGTGCCGGCGGGCCTCTTCCGATTTACGGCGGTACAGGTCTTCGTCTTCCAAAAGCTGCAAAACCCTGGCCTTAAATTCTTCCGTATCGTTTCCCACCATAAAGCCCCCCTGGTTCCCTTCCATTAACTGTACCGTCCCCATGGCCCCTATGGCAACCACGGGGACGCCGGAAAGCATGGCCTCGATGGTTACCAGTCCCTGGGTTTCGGTAAGGGAAGGCATAAGAAAAATATGGGACACCGCATAGGCTAAGGACAATTCTGTCCGTTCAAGGTATCCGGTAAAGACGCACCGATCCATAACGCCGCAGTTTTGGGCCTCTTCCATATAGTAATCCTGGGAGGGACCGTTGCCGGCAATTACCAGGGCCAGATCGGAATGATTTTCCAATAACAGCGGAAAAAGCCGGATAATAAAACTTAGGTTTTTTTCCTTTGCAACCCGGCCTGCAAAAAGGAGAATCCGTCTTCCCTTTAGGATCGGATATTTTTTTTCCAGCCGCAGCCGGAATTTTTCCACAGTTTTTTTGTCATGTTGAAACAGAACCGGATCTATCCCCGTGGGAAGCAGGCGGGTTTCCCGTTTTATATGGTAAGATTTGACAAATTCTTTAATTTGGAGCGTCGGGACAATAACCAGATCCGATTGCCGCAGCAGCATCTTTTGCAGCCGCCGGATGGTAAAACGAAGAAGGAATTCCGGAACCAGGGGGATATAGTTTACCACATAATCCTCCCAGATGGTATGAAAGGTATAAACCGCCGGAAGCCGCCGTTTTTTGGCGTACCAAAAGCCAATTTGGGCAATAATAAATTCCGAATTAACATGGACCACATCGGGCTCAAATTTATCCAGTTCCTTTTCGACCCACCGCCGTTTGGCAAGTTTTGCGATCCTGTCTTCCCGGGAAAAAAGAAACCGGTACGATGGAATTCGCAGTATCGTGATCCGTTCCTGTTCCGGGTTTTTCCGCTCCGTCGAAATAGATCCGGGGGATCCCGGCGGAAGCGGAGTGGGAAGCATGGGATCGGCGGGATACTGGGCGCAGACGATCATCACCTCGTGTCCCGCCCGCGACAGGGCCCTTGAAAAGGTATCCACCGAAACGGTAACGCCGTTAACCCTGGGCCAGTACGCATCGGTAAACATCGCTATCTTCATATGAATAGAAGTATAGCACCCCTGGAATAAAATCCGCAATCCTGCTAAGATCCGCCCATGGTACAGATTGGCGTTATTTTTTTGGTGGTCTTTCTTGCCCTAATGACCGGCATTGGAATTTGGGGGATGAAAAAAACAAAAACCCTGGGAGATTTTTTTCTTGGGGGCAGAACCCTGGGGCCCTGGGTTTCGGCGGTGGCCTACGGTACGTCGTATTTTTCGGCGGTGATTTTTATCGGTTTTGCCGGTACCCAGGGCTGGCAGTTCGGCCTTAACGCCCTGTGGATTGCCCTGGGGAACGCGGTTATTGGCGCGGGGGCGGCCTGGCTTGTTCTTGCCCGGCGGACCCGCCGCATGACCCAAAACCTCGACACCATGACAATGCCGGAATTTTTGCAGGAACGCTATGGGGCAAAACACCTCAAGCCCGTGGCGGCGTCGATCATTTTCTTCTTTCTTCTGCCCTATTCCGCTTCGGTATTCAAGGGCCTGGGCCACCTGTTCGAGGCGGTCTTCGGCATTCCCTACGACATAGCCCTGCTTGTCATGATAGCCTTTACGGGAATCTATCTGATTTTGGGGGGCTACTTTGCCATCGCTATTACCGATTTTATCCAGGGGATTATTATGTTTACCGGGGCGGCGGTGATGGTCCTGGTTATTTCCGGCAAAGGCGGCGGCCTTATCGAAATGATCAACCAGGCTGCAGAGGCGTACAATGTACATATACCGGCTGAACAACAGCCCACGATTCTAACCATAGCGAGCCTGGTGTTTATGACAAGTTTTGGCACCTGGGGCCTGCCCCAGATGACCCAAAAATTCTATGCGATTAAAAGCGAAGGGGTGATCTCCAAGGCGGCGATTGTTACCACGGTTTTCGCCCTGATGATAGGCTTCGCCGCCTACCTTACCGGCGCATTCAGCCATGTGTTCTTCGATCCCCAGTCGGTGCCCAAAACCGCCTTGGGGGGCGTGGCCTACGACATGATCATCCCCACCCTGCTTACCGGCCAGCTTGGCGGAAACCTCCAGATCCTGCTGGCCCTTATTCTGCTGCTGGTTCTTTCCGCGTCAATGTCCACCCTTTCCTCGCTGGTGCTGGTTTCTTCCAGTTCCGTAGCCATCGACCTCTACCCTTCCCGGGTGGACCCCAAAACCGGCAAGGACCGCTCCGTGGCGATGATGCGGTTTCTTTCAGGCGTCTTTATCGTTATTTCGTATTTTATCTCCCGTTTCCAGATAAGCATCATCGTGTACCTTATGTCCCTAAGCTGGGGGGTGGTGTCCGGGGCCTTTGCCGCCCCCTACATACTGGGCCTGTATTCAAAACGGGTTACCAAGGCGGGGGCCTACGCGGGGCTTTTTACCGGAATGGCGGTGATGATTATCCTGTTCTTTGCCCTGGGTTCTTCCAGTTCCCCGCTGGCGGCGTCAATCGCCATACTGGTGCCGTTCATCGTGGTTCCGGCGGTATCGGCCCTTACCCGGCCCCCCGGCACGGAACTGCTGGACAGGGCCTTCGAGGGGATCCGGGAAAGGTGAATACCGGAGCCCGGTTCCCCGAAACGAAACATCCTATGGCTAAAGGGGCTTTTCCAAAACTCTGTTAGTTTTGGAAAAGCCGCCCCTCCTCCCCGCGAAAGCGGGTTCCCGGGGAGCTTAGGGCGGGGAGCTTCATTTACCCGGTTTTGATCCGATAAGGGTAAAACTTAGGCCGCACTGGTACCGTTCGCCGCTTTCCGGATTTGTTGTCTTTTCGGAGGCGTAATATCCCACGGAACCGGTGGAAAATTCTTTTGCCTGGGCATAAATGGTGGACCACACTTTCCCATCCGAATCCTTTATCGATATTTCAAGAAATTTTGGGGCCCGGGGGTCCCGTTTTGCCGGTTCTGCCATAAAAACTCCTATGGTCACATAAATGTAAAACCGGCTTCCGCCTTTAGGCAGAAGCCATATGTTTTTTGCATGAACATGCAAAAATCCACAAAGTACAAAAAGCTCCTAGTTTCCCACCTTAATTGTTTCCCAGGCTGCGTTGTACATTTCCAGGGTCTCGCCCAGGTCGTCCTTAAGTTCCGTATTGACCATGTCTTCCACGGAATACAGCGGCTTCTCCTTTTTATAGGCGCCGGCAGCGGCATTAGCGCTGGCGGGAAATCCAAAAAAGTCGGTAAATTCCGCATAGATCTCGGGCCGGTGGATAAAGTCAATAAACTTATAGGCCAGATCTATGTTCCGGGCTCCCTTAAGTATGCACAGGCTGTCGATGTAGGCGGGACCGCCATTGGGGGGGATAAAGAAGACGGTATTTTCAATAAGTTCCTGATCCCCGGCAATTTCCTCGTAGACCACCTCTGCATAACCCTGGACAACCCAGAAATCGCCGTTGGCGTATCCCTTGCCAAATGCTTCGGAATCGAATTTAACCAGGTTGGGTCTCCAGGAGTTGTTTACTAAATCCTGGGCTTGTTTTAGTTCTTCGGGATCCTTGGTATTTACCGAATGGCCCAGAAAAACAAGGGCGTCCCCCAGCACTTCCCTCATGTCATCCAACATGGTCATACGGTCCTTTAAATCGGTCCGGGAAAAAATGGACCAGCTTTTTTCAAAGTTAGGAACCTTTGCAGTATTAACCACAATTCCTGCGGCGCCCCAATAATAGGGAACCGAATATTCCATGGCGGGATCGTAGGTGGCCTTCTGAAGCACCAGGGGATCCACATTGCCCAGATTGGAAAACTTGGTCTTGTCCAGCCGTTCCAGCATGCCCTGGTTAATCATGATCGAAACATAGTCCCCGGAGGGAAAGATTATATCGTACCCCGATCCTCCGGCCTGAAGCTTGGCATACATTTCTTCGTTGGAAGCAAATTCATCATAGATAACTTTTACGCCATACTCTTTTTCAAATTTTTCGATCACCGAAGGCGGAGTGTAGTAGGTCCAGTTGTAAATGTACAGCTTTTTCCCGGCGCAGCCGCCCATGACTGCAAGACCTAAAATGACGGCTGCCGCCAATACAGGTATTTTCTTCATTTGTAATCCTCCTTAGTGTTGAACCTTTATTTTCAACATCTCCTTTAATTAAGGCAGGGCCAGACCCCGCCGGATTGCCAGTGTAACCAAAACCTGCGTTTTGGATCCGCCCTGCCCCGAAGTACCGGGTGTTTTATTTTGCGGCAATGTACTTAAGAAAGTTCCGCAGTAGGAAAGTCAGCGCCACCGTTCCCAGGATCATCACCACAGAAAGGGCGTTAATTACCGGGGATACGCCGAACCGGATTGCCGAATAAATGTAGATTGGCAGGGTGGAAGAACCGGGGCCGGTAACAAAATAGGTGATCACAAAGTCCTCCAGCGAAATGGTTACGGCGGTTAAAAACCCCGAGACAATACCGGGCATGCAGACCGGAATTGTAACTTTAATAAGGGTCTGCAATTCATTGGCCCCCAGATCATGGGCCGCTTCGATAATTGAAAAATCAAATTCGTCCAGCCGGGCCATAACCATAAGGAACACAAAGGGCATGTTAAAGCTGATATGGGCAATTAGGATCGTTCCCAGCCCAAGCTGCATCTTAATCCCCGTAAAAAAGATTGAAAGGGAAACCCCGATAATAATTTCCGGCAGTATCATGGGAAGGAACGAGATGGTCTGTACATAGCCGCGAAGCTTAAAGCGGTACCAGTTAACCCCGATGGCCCCCAGGGTGCCGATAACGGTGGCGCTTACCGCGGAACCCAGGGCAATAAAGATACTGTGCCAAAAGGCGGTCCATAGATCCCGGGAGTGGAAAAAAAGCTGTTCGTACCAAACCAGGGAAAAACCCGTCCAGTTCATGCCCTTGGATGAATTAAATGAATAAAGGACAAGGACAAAAAGCGGAAGGAAAAGAAAAATAATGGTGGCTATGAACACGGTCTGGGAAAAGGAAAATGCCTGGCGGTAGGCCCGGCGGGCATGGCGGGCCGCTTCCCCCGCCGGGGTGTGTCTAAGGGGGGTAATCATGTTACGGACTATGTTCTTAAAGTTCATATCCTGCTTCCCCCCTCTGTGTCCGGCATCCCCGGTTCTCCAAGGCCGGAAACATCGATTTTACTCTTGGCCTCCCGCCGTTGAAGGTTCATCATGATGATAACCCCCGCGGTGGTGATCACCGTTAGAACCAGGGAGATAGCCGAAGACAGGGGCCAGTTCCGGGCCTTGGTAAGCTGATCGGCAATGACGTTCCCCAGCATGTAGGAATCCTTGCCTCCCACCAGCAGGGGGATCGCATAGGCGCCAAAGATAGGAATAAAGGTAAAAAGCATGGCCGTATAGATACCGCTTTTAATGTTGGGAAGCAGCACCCTGTTGATGGCCCCCAGCTTGGTGGCCCCCAGGTCCCTGGCCGCTTCCAGCAGGGAAAAGTCAAATTTATCGATGGTGGAAAAAAGGGGTAATATGGCATAGGGCAGGTACATATAAACCAATACCAGAATTACCGTTTTTTGGTTGTAAAGAAAATGGATGTAATCTTTGATCAAGCCCAGCCGCAATAAGAGATCGTTAAGGAACCCGTTGTTTCCCAGGATGTTCATCCACGCAAAGACCCGGATAAGAAAATTGGTCCAGAAGGGGATAATAATAAGAAGGAGCAGAAAGGTCTGGTATTTGCTGCGGGCCATGTAGTAACCGCAGGGCAGGGCGATTAGAATCGTAATCACCGTGGCAATGGTGGAGTTAATTAGGGTTCGCAGGGTAATAATTACAAAGTTAGGGTTTGCCAGGTTCTGATAAGCGGCCAGTGAAAATTCCGCCGTTATTCCGCCGTAAAGCCCCTTCTTAAGAAAACTGTAAACCACGATGATAATGAGGGGGGTAAGAAAAAAGATCGTAAACCAGGCCGCCATGGGCAAAGAGTAGAGAAGGCCATGGTTCTGTTTTGAAGATTGGGCCTTCACCGGTCCTGCACTCCCACTATATAGCCGTCGTTGGCGCTCCAGGAAAGGTATACCAGATCCTTCCAGAGTATGTCGGGGCCTTCGTCGGAATACCGGGCATGCTGTTTAATTACCCGGATCATCGCAGAGTCGTTTACCCTGACGTAGAATTTGGTCTGGAACCCCGAATAGATGGGTTCTTCCACCATACCCTGGAACAGGTTAATATCTTCCCGCTTGGTTACGGGTTTTTCCTTAGAGATAACCACCTTTTCGGGCCGCACGGTAAAGCTTACCTTCTGCCCCGGATGTACCGTATCCACGGTGGTAACCTTAACCCTGCCCAGCTCGGGTATATCCAGTTCCGTCATGTATTCCGTTTCTTCCCTGGGAAGTTTTTCCGCCGTCAGCACCTGGGCGCTGTAAAGGTTTGTTTCTCCGATAAACCGGGCCACAAAGTCGGTGGCGGGGCTTTCGTAAATATCGTGGGGGGTTCCAACCTGGAGTACATCCCCCTGATCCATCACGGCAATATGATCCGAGACCGAAAGGGCTTCTTGCTGGTCATGGGTAACGTAGATAAAGGTAATGCCTATTTTATCATGGATCTGATCCAGCTCTATAAGCATATGCTGCCGAAGCTTGGCGTCCAGGGCAGAAAGGGGTTCATCCAGAAGAAGCACCCCCGGTTCGTTGATCAGCGCCCTGGCTATGGCCACCCGTTGTTTCTGGCCCCCGGAAAGCTGGTTGGGTTTTTTGTGGGCATGGGCTTCCAACTGGACCAGGTGGAGGTAATCCCTTACCTGGGAATTGACCGCCCCCTTGGGCTTTTTCTGAAGCCGCAGGGGAAAGGCCACATTTTCAAACACCGAAAGGTGGGGAAAAAGCGCATAGTTCTGAAATACCGTATTGGCCGGCCTCCTGTTCGGAGGCAGGGGAAGTATATCGGTCCCATCAAAGGTTACGGCGCCGCTGTTGGGGCTTTCAAAACCCGCGATGATCCGCAGCAGGGTGGTTTTTCCGCACCCCGAAGGCCCCAGAAGGGAAAAAAATTCCCCCTTTTTAATAACCAGGCTTACATTTTTTAAAGCCTTAAAGTCACCGAAGAGCTTTGACACCCCTTCGATAATAACATCGCTCCCTTTCAATACCTTCCTCCATAACGGGAAGATATACGGCCCCAAAGCCGCCCGGCCGCCTGAGTTCGCATATTCACAGCCGTAAAAACACTTGTGAACCGCAGGAACGCATGCAAATCGTTAGTCTAGAACATACAATGGGGATTTTACGTCCCTATGTCAACAGGGTAAGGCGCTGTTTTTTACAATGCGTCAAAATGTCCAGCCATAGGCTTGTTGTTTCGTGGCGCATACCCGTCCGCTTGCCCCCAAGGGCGCCGTGGTTTATCCCTCCAGCATCAAAAGGGCCATAACCTTGGCATCCCCCAGGATATTGGCAATCAGGGCATATTCGTTGGGTTGATGGGCGGTGTCGTCCATGCGGCCCCAGACTGCGCAGTGAATTCCCCTGTTGCGGAGAAAGGACCCCACGGTTCCCCCGCCTATACCCACGGGCCGGCATTGGACCCCATAGACCTCCCCCGCAGCCTTGGACAGCATCGCCACCAGGGGGGAATTGACCGGGGTTGGCTTGGACTCCACCTGTTGGGAGGCGGTATAGTCGATCCGTACCCCGTGCTTTGCCTCCAGTTCCCCCTTTATCCGGTCCACCTCTGCCAGGACTGTTTTTAGCGGATACTGGGGCAGAATCCGCATGTCCATGCAAAAATAGTCTTCGCCGGGGATGGTATTGATATTGGGGACATTGCCGGTTTTTTTTGTGGGCTGAATGGTGGAATAATCCGGTTCAAAAAGCGGATCCCGGCCGTCAAATTTCTGCGAAAGTTCGTGGTGGAGCCGCAGGACAAGTTCCGCCCCCGCCAGGTGGGCATTAATTCCCAGATCGGGCCGGGAACCATGGGCCTGCTTTCCCTTGGTGGTAAACTCGATCCAAAGCAAATTCTTTTCCGCAATTTCGATGGTTTCCCCCTTACTGTCCCCTCCGTCGGGAATAAGGACCAGATCGTCCTGTCCAAAAAAACCGGGCCGTTTTACAAGCTCCGCCACGCCATAGGTGCTGCCACATTCTTCGTCGGCGCAAAAGAGGAGCTTCACCGGCAGGGGCGGCGTTATTCCCCCCTGTTTAAGGGCCATGGCGGCGATAAGGGAAGATACCAGCCCCTGCTGGTTATCTTCCACCCCCCGTCCAATAAGCCGGGGACCCAGGGGACCGTCGTCTCTGCGGACCACGGTCCAGGGGTCGCTCTGCCAAAGGGTCCTGGCGCCGGGGGGCACCACATCGAGGTGGCTCATGATCCAGAAACAGCGGCCGGAAGTATCCGCCGGGCCTAGGTTTACCAGAGTATTGGGCCGGATCCCGTTCTTTGCCCGGGGGTCGGCCACGTTGATCCGTTCAAAGGTAAAACCCGCTGCCCCAAGCCAGCCCTCCAGGTATTCGGCCTTTTCCAGTTCCCCCTCTCCTCCGGACTGGGGCGAAATAGCCGGGCGCCTGCAAAGCTCCGTTTCAAGCTCCACCGCCAATGCTTCGGCCCCGTCAATGTACGAAAAGATCTTTTCTTTCATGGTCCCAGTATAGCAGAAAAAAGAACCCTTGTGGAGCGTCAACGGGGGGGCGGTGTTTTTAAGGGCAGGGCGGCATTTAGGGCGGCGATATTTTCTTCTTCGTACTGATTCACCGCCCCGATGTTGGCCGTAAACAGGGTTTCCAAAAACGGATCGAAAAATTTGTGGTAACTTAGGTCAAAGGCGGCCCGGAATCCCCGGCGTATTTTATGGGGTGAACCGATACCGGGATCAAAGTACCGGATCCCCTCCCGGATGCAGTAGTCCATGGGGGCGTAGTAACAAAGGGCAAAGTGCAGATCCTTCACATCTTCGCAGGTTCCCCAGTAACGGCCCCAGAGGCGGTCTTCTTTGCGGAACATCATGGCCATGGCCAGAGTTTCTTCCCCGCCGTCTTTTAAGCGCCGGGCTTCGGAAAAGACCGTCCGCCCCCGGTAGATTTGGCCGCAGAGGCGGAAAAAATCCTCGTTTACCCAACGGGCGTCCCAGGGCAAAAATTTATCGTTGGTAAGGCTGTACAGTTCAAAGATCCGGTCAAAGGCATGTTTGCCGGCGCCGGGGCCCTCCAGGATCCGCAGTTCAATACCCTGTTCCTTATGGCGGCCATACTCTTTTTTAATGTTCTTTCGCTGATTCTTGTTAAACCGGGCAAGGTACTGATCAAAGTCTGTATAATTGTTTTCCCAGGCAAAGCGGGAATGTTTCCAGCCGCCGTAGGCCCGGTCCATAAGCGAACCCGGCCAGGCCGCCCAGGCGGGGTCGGTAAAAAGAAAATGAACCCCCCGGATGCCGGTTCTCTGGCAAAGGCGCTCCACCGCATCAAGAAGGGTTCTGTTTAGGGCCCGGGGATCTTCCTCCGGGGCAAAGAGAAAACGGTATCCCTCTGCGGGGGTGGCGGGGATAGTTCCCACCAGCTTAGGGTACCAGGACCGGCCCATGGAAGCCGCCGCTTCCGCAAAGAAATAATCCCAGATAAATTCGCCGTCGCTGTGGTATTTGACATACAGGGGAGACGCGGCAAGAAGCCTCTCTTTTTTCCAAAGGGAAAGATGCAGGGGCTGCCAGCCCGTTTTTAGCGAGATGCTTCCGGATTTTTCCAGCGCCGCCAGCCACTCCCATTCCAGAAAGGGAATAGCGTCCTGGCTTACCATGCCGTTCCATTGAAGGGGATCAAATTCCGCGATGGAGGAAGCGTATTTAAGCGTATACTGACCGGTAAAATCAAGCTCTTTCATGGTGCGGCCAAAGGCGGAGAAAAAGACATAAACGCCCCATGGAAAAACTAAAGGACGCTTTGTAAAAACTGCCTGGTTCTGTCGTTGCCAGGGTTGGTAAAGATCTTATCGGGACGATCTATTTCCAGGATAGAACCTTCAAACATAAACACCACCTTATCCGCCGCTTCCCGGGCAAAGCCCATTTCGTGGGTGACCACCAGCATGGTCATTCCCCCCTGGGCAAGGCCCTTCATTACGTTCAGAACCTCTCCCACCAGCTCCGGGTCCAGGGCAGAGGTGGGCTCGTCAAACAGCATAATCCGGGGCTCCATGGCCAGGGCCCTGGCTATGGCCACCCGCTGCTGTTGTCCTCCGGAAAGCTGGGAAGGATACGCATCAATCTTGTCAGAAAGTCCCACCCGGTCCAAGAGTCCCACGGCCCTTTCCCGGGCCTCTTCGTGGGAGATCCTTCTAACATGGACAGGAGCCAGCATAAGATTTTCCAGAACCGTCTTATGGGGAAAAAGGTTAAAACTTTGAAAGACCATTCCTACCTCAAGCAGCGAGGTGTTCAGTTCCTGATACGAAAGGTGGATGTTGCTTACTCCGCCGGTATAGTCAAAAAGAAGTTTGTCTTCCACATAAATTTTCCCCGAATCAATGGTTTCAAGCCTGTTCAGGGTTCGCAGGTATGTGGATTTTCCCGCCCCGGAGGGGCCGATAATGCAGACCACTTCCTTTTGTTCCACCGTTAGGGACACATTTTTAAGCACCTCCAGGGGGCCCCTGCCCGGTTTTCCGTGAAAGGTTTTACAGACATCAACCGTTTTAATCATTGACATGACGCATCTCCAAAGCTCCGGAACGGATTACCCTACACATACACGGAGTACTTTGATTCCAGTTTATGAAAAACAAACGTAAAGATCGCGGTAATAATAAGATAAAGAATCATCGCCGGTATGTATACCATGGCCGATGCGGTGGATGACGAAATAGACCGGGTTACCTTGGTTATATCGGTAAGGGCTATGATCGAAACCAGGGACGCATCCTTAAGCATCATAATAAATTCATTTCCCACCGGGGGAATAAGGCGTCTAATGGACTGGGGAATGATTATTAAAGACATGGTCTGTCCATAGGAC
The DNA here is from genome assembly GCA_031277165.1 of Spirochaetaceae bacterium. Taxonomy (GTDB): domain Bacteria; phylum Spirochaetota; class Spirochaetia; order Treponematales; family Breznakiellaceae; genus JAISLT01. The sequence continues at coordinate 23,175 of JAISLT010000014.1, read as the reverse complement.
ATGCGCAGGGCCTTGGCAGCTTCAAATTGTCCCCGGTCGATGCTAAGTATTGCCGCCCGGATAATCTCGGCGCAGTAGGCGGCGGAGTTAAGGCTAAAGGCAATAAAGGCCGCAAGAAAACGGTCGTTGATTGTTAAGGCCTGGGCTATCTGGGGAAGGCCGTAATAAATAAAATAAAGCTGCATTAAAAGCGGTGTGCCCCGGAAAAAAAAGACATAGGCGGAACAGCCCCGGTTGATCCAGAAATTTTTTGACATTTTGCCCAGGGCCAGGAAAAGGCTTAACACAAGCCCGGCGGAAACAGCCAGGATCGTAAGCCATAGGGTTATCCGGGAACCCTCCAGGAGCCGCACGGTCCATAGGGCGATCTTTGTAAAAAGATCCATGACCGGTTTTGGGGCAACCCGGGAAAGGGCAGACCCAAAGAGGGCCCCGCCCCCCGCCGCCGCCGCCAAAACGATAAAATTTATCAGGGTAAATACAAACTTTAATTTAATCTTATACACATTGGCTTTCCGCAGGGCGTACACATCCCCGGTTGCCAGGATCCCCCCCAGGACCCCCCAGAATATACAACAGAGGATCCCCGTAATAATGTTCCGGTGTTCCATGACCACCGCAAAAAACTCTCTGCCAAAATAAGGTTTGGTAAGAAAATCCAGGGGCAGGTAATAGATCACCGCAGGAAACCACAGGACCCAGAAGATCAAGGATTGAAGAAACCAGCGCTTTCGGTACAGGGGAATGCTGTTATAATTGATATGGCCTTCGCATAAACTAAACATCAATAAACACCCTTAATAAAATACCCTTAATAGACACCGTTGATACCCAAGGGGTTTCCCTAAAAGGGAAGCCCCAACAGGGTACCTTACGGAAGCCTTACGGAAGAAACCACATCGGTCCCAAAAACCTTCTGTGAAATCGCCTGGAGCGTACCCTCGGCGTATAGCTGATCCAAGGCGCCGTTTAAGGCATCGGCCAGGGCCGTATTATCCTTGTGAAGGCAGATGGCCAGTACCTCGTCGTTGCTTACTTCGGCGGTGATTTCATAGGGATTGCCGGGCCGGGAAAGGTACTCCGCGGCAACCACGCTGTCAACCAAAATAACATCAACCCGGTTTAGGGTAAGCTCATCGAAGCAGTTCATTACCTTGTCGTACTCAAAAACTTCTACCTTGGCGCCGGAGCTCTCGAGCCACTGGGTAGCCAGGGTGTCGGAGGTGGTTTCCGCCTGATAGGTAAGCCTAAGTCCCGTTACTTCGTCCAGGGACGCGGGTTTAACGGCGGCATCATTGCGTACCACCAGAAGCTGGGAGTTAGCCACATAGGGTTTGGTAAAGGCATAATTGGCCGCCCGGTCCTCTGTATAGGTAACCGAAGAAATGATGCAGTCGTATTTGAAGGTGTCCACCCCCGCAAAAATACCATCCCAGCCGGTGTCTATAAATTCAACCTCGACCCCTAATTTTTCCGCCAGGGCTTTGGCCAAATCCACATCAAAGCCCAGGGGTGTTGAACCGTCCTTATCGTAATACTCCATGGGGGGGTATCCAATCTCCATGCCCACCGTAAGAACGCCCTTGTTCAATGTAAGTCCGGCCAGGGCTCCATCTCCGCCCTGTTTTGGCTGGCATCCGATACAAACCAGGGCTGCTATAAGCAGGCTCCCTAATACTGTCTTTTTAAGCGTCATCCTTATCCTCCTTAGGAAATGTAAGCTGTGGGGGCAGTATATCGCTTTATGCGGCGGAAGTCAATAAAGGATGTATATATATACAGAAAATCGCATAAAAATACGTAAAGGCGGCGGTACAAGAGAAGAAAAAACTCCGGCAGAAAAACCGTAGATGAAAAAAAGGCCCTATTTTGCCGAGGCCAGGGCTTCCTCCACCGCTTCCTGGAACTGCCCATAAGCAATGGTGGCGCCGCTTATGGCTTCCACGCTGTCAAGGTTGCCGAAACGGCCTAGATCTTCCGCATATTTTTCCATGGCCGCCACCGCGAGCTGGGCCTTCTCGTAGTAGGACTGGTTGGAAATTTCGCCGTTTATTTTTCCGTAATCTTGATCTTTGATCGTACCGTCCTTTTGGCGGGTAACAAAAACGCAGGAGGTAATTTTTCCCTCCGTAACGATAAGGGTTACCTCCCCAAAAGCGCCGTCGTCGTCCGGGCTGCTTGTTCCCGTATAGGTTCCGTCCGCATAGTTTTGTTTTCCGCATCCCGGTAGTACCAGCAGCAAAAGAACCATGGATGTCCAAAAAATCCCCCTATTCATAATTTTGCCTCCTTATCGCTCTGAGGTCCGGTTTTCTCGCCATTTTTGACGATCCGGGCAATCCTTCCATGTTCCAGCACCACCGTCCGTTCCGCATCTTCGGCAACCTCCGGGTCGTGGGTTACCACAATGATCGTGCTGCCTTCGGCATGGAGTTTTCTAAAAATATCGATAACCATGTTTTCGTTGGTTTCGTCAAGGTTTCCCGTGGGTTCATCCGCCAGAATAAGCTTAGGATAATTGATCAGCGCCCGGGCTATGCAGACCCGCTGCTGTTCGCCCCCGGAAAGCTGGCTGGGCAGGTGTTTTGCCCGGCCGGAAAGCCCCACCCGGTCCAGGGCTTCCAGGGCCTCGTTTTCGTCCGGCAGGCTGTGGTAGTACTGGGCCACCATCACATTCTCCAGGGCGGTAAGGTAGTTTACCAGGTGGAATTGTTGAAAAATAAGGCCGATCTTATCCCGCCGGATAGTGGTAAGGTTTCTGCCGCTTTCCCTGGAAATATTTACCCCGTCAAGAAACACGGTCCCCGAGGACGGTTTATCCATGCAGCCGATGATGTTCATCATGGTGGTTTTTCCCGACCCCGAGGGGCCCATAATGGCAAGCCACTCGCCCTGTTTAACCGTAAGGTTAATATCCCTAAGGGCTTTAAGATTTCCGTAGACCTTCGAGATGTCCCTTAATTCCAATAGATCCATAGTCAGTCCCAGTCCTTTGTATTTTTTTTGTTCACATCATTCCCCCCGCAGTACAATGGCCGGATCCACCTCTGTGGCGTTTCGCACCGGAATGACACAGGCCAGGGCTGTGATAAGAATCGATGCCGCCAGGGTTACAAGAACAAACAGGGGGTTAAAGGCGATGGAACGGTTAAACACGTTAATCCCCACCGCCTGGGCAAAGGCATAACCCGCAAGGGCCCCCAGGGTGCCGCCAAAGCCGCCAAGAAAGATTCCCTCGCCCATAAATTCCGTTACAAGGCTCCGGTTAGAAGCGCCCAGGGCCTTACGCAGTCCGATTTCCCTGCGGCGTTCGGCCACCACCGCCATCATTGTGGTGGCTACGCATATCATAATAAGGAGCAGCACCACAATCGTTACCAGCGCCACCAGCGCCTGGAGCTTTGTCAGCACCGCCCCCTCCGAATCGGTAAGCCGTTTTACCAGCCGGGGGCTTACGCCGGGGACCTTTTCGCCGATTTCCCGGGCCAGGGCGTCTAAAATTTCTCCCCCGCCGGAAATGCTGCATTCCACCACATCAATCAGATCCTTTTCGTTGACCATGGCCTCAAAGTCGGACAGGGCCATAAAAACAAAGGCTTCTTCGGCCCCCCCCGTTTGGAGGATTCCAGATACGGTAAGGTCAACGCTAAAGGGGCTTCCTCCGGGGCCGGTCCCGGTAACGGTAAAGCGGTTCCCCGGAAGCAGCCGGATCGTGCTGGCCGCCTCCTGTCCCACCAGGGCTTCCCCGGCGGCCTCGGGCCAGCGGCCCTGGACAAGCCAGTAGGGGCTGGTTTTTTGGGCCCCGGCAAGGTCCGTTCCTGCGGCCATAAAGGGCTGTTCGTTGATCTTGATCAGATGGTAGCGGTACGGGGCAATGCCGGTGACGCGCTCGGCGGGCAGAAAAGAAACGGCCCTTTCCATTAGTTCCCTGCCCATGGATGTTTCGTTCCCCGAAGGAAGGATCACAAAATTTGCCCCGTAGGAGCGGAATTCCTGGCCCATTTGACGGGGAATATCGTAGTAAATGGTAACAAGCCCCGAAAGTATCGTCGCCCCGATGGTTACCGCTAAAAGGGCCACCAGCATCCGGGACTTTCGCCTAAGAAGGGAACTTGCCACCATCTTTATGTAAAAGCGTTGTCTATTCATCCTGCTGACCCCTCCCGCATGCCGGAGCGTTTGCTGCGCAAAACGCAGCAAACTGCTACCGCCCGTGAAGCACCTCCGCCGGGCGCAATGAAAGAAGAAGCCGTATGGAAGGGATACTTCCTACCATAGTTACCAAAAATACCAGGGCCGCCACCAGGGGTATTACCACGGGCTTTACCGTAATGGCCGCGGAAAACACCGTTTTGCCAATGATTTGGGCAAAACCCAGGCCGGCAAAATAACCGCATAGCCCCCCGGCAATCCCGGTAATAAGGACCTCGGTAAGGATCAGCCGGGAAACGGGCCCGTCCCAGGCCCCCACCGCCTTAAGAAGGCCAATTTCCGCGGATCGTTCCATCACATCGGCGGTAACCAGATTGGAAATTCCCAGGGCGGAACCGGCAAGGCTCAGGATCGTGATAAGCAGCATAAGAAGCTGGGTCTTTTCCAAAATTGCCCCCTCCGATTCGGCCACCTGCCGGATCGGCTTAGAAATCGCCCCGGTCAGCACCTCGTCGATCTGATAGCAGATTGCGCTGACATAGGCGGTGCAGTACCAGGTTTCCCAGTCTTTTATCGAAAGACCTTTGGGATCCTGGGCCGCCCGGCGGGAAAGCTCGTTGTCCGGTGTAGTAAGGGCGCTTACTTCCACCCGGCTTACCAGTCCCGGTTTTTCCGTTAGTTCCTGAACGGCCCCCAGGGGCGCGTAAAAATAACCGTCCTCGTCTCCGCCGGCGTGGAAAATTCCCCGGAGGGTAAAATTCACCCTTGTTCCGGCATTTTGATTCCCCTCCGGAACCTGCAGGGTAAGGGTGTCGCCCAGGGCAAGGCCGTAACGCCGGGCGGCCTCCCGGCCGGCCATAATCCCCCGGTGGTCATCGTCGGATACCCAACGGCCCTCCACATCCCACCAGTTTTTTAGGGACCGCATGCCCGTGTTAAGGGTTTCGCCCGTGGGAAGTTCCAGCCGGTGGTTAAACCAGGTTCCCACCAGGCGAACCTGCCCGGCGGATCCGGCTTGAACGGCGGCGGTATTTACGGGGAGGGCCGGATCTGCTGTAGTGGCCGGATTCGCCGCAGTGGCATGGTCTGCCGCAGTGGTATCTGTGGCGGAGGCCGGATTCGCCGCCGAAGCGGCGCCCGCAACGGGACCCAGGATCGCCCTGGTAAGAAGATAGGGGGTAAAATCTACTATATTGAAGGCCCAGAAAATCGTTTTTATCTTCCCCAGTTCTGCTTCGGCAAGGTACTTATCCTGAACTCCGGCGCCTTCGTCAACTCCGTAGAGATCGTCCAGCAAAGATGCTCCCCGGGGCATGACGTTGATGTTGGCTCCGTAGGTTTTTAATTCCTGGTTTACCTTGTCGCCCACATCGAACATGACGTTGAGCATCGCCGTAGCCAGGGAGGATCCCAGGGCTATGGTAAAGGCCACCATAAGCATCTTTCCCCGTTGTCTAAAAAGGACCCCCCGGACCATTCTCCAAAACATAAACGCTCCTTGTGTGTCTAACAAAGTACCGGTTTTATGGCAGCCATGACACATTTCCCAAAACGCTGTTAGTTTTGGGAAAGCCCCTATTGCTGCTATTTAAACCTAAGCCGTTCGGCTTCCAGGTCCGCCCTTTGAATCACCATATTTCCGCCCCTCATGGTATATGCCAAGGGAACCGGATTACAGCCCCCCTTAAAACCGATGGTGGAGATGTTCATCACCACGTCGCAGAGCCGGCAGACCACCCCGTCCTTTCGTTCATAATACCCCGTGGGGCCGCAGATGTCACAGGCGTCAAGACCCACCCCGTAGGCGGCTTCGTTTTTTCTAATTACAATGAACCGCATCTCAATGCCCTCGGCGGCGGCATAATTGTAACGGTGTAAATGCCAGTCGTTTATTTTTTCAATTGGGATGAGGATCTCTTCCCCTTGAATAGCCAGGGGTTCCGCGGGGCTTAGGGCTACGGCCTGTTCCGAATAGGCCTTTACCGCCGTAAGGGTAAGGAAGGCGGCAAGATGCCCCAAAACAGCCACGGCGCTCCAGCGCCTCTGGGAGCGCTTAAAGGCCCTGAGTTTCCGGTGTTCCGCAGGGTTCCGCCACGGTTCGGTGATCTTCCGGCTCTTGGCCAAAAGGATCAGGGGAAGGATCAGGGAAAGTCCCATAAAGATATACAGAAAAACCACGTTGTGGTTGATAATTTCGATCATAACTTTAAACATCCACCGGGGCACTTTGATGATCCGCCGGGCCAAAAGAAACTGAACAATTACCGACAGTTGACTTACTATATTAACCCCCAGGGCGGCGGAAAGGATTATCCCCGTCAGCCGGCGGGGGTTTTTTCCGGATTGGAGGTTTTTACCGGCATGAAAGAGGGCCAGCCCCGAAAGCAGCACCAACAGAAGCCCCCCCAGGTAACCCGCCACTTTAAAAAGAACCGCGGTACTAAAGACCGCCTCTCCCGGGGGGACAAATTCCCTAATATATAAAAAGATCGTGGGCAGGGCATAAAACAAAATAAGGCCTGTAAGAACCGGACCTGCCCAGCGGAGGATCCTTCCCCGGACCGGCCTTTCCCGCCGCGCCCCGGGCAGAACAACAATAAAGACCAGGGCCGCCGGAATAGCCAGGGACAAAACGGCGGTGTTTACGTATTCCCGGTTTATAAGCCTGGTGGCGCCCCGCAGAACCGCCAGGACCAGCGCCCCCAGGGTTCCCAGGCCGGCGCTTAAAAAAAGACCGCCCGGCCCGGAGCGTCCCCGGGCTTCCTCCTCTTGACCGTAAAGAACGGCCCAAAGCAGGGAAACCAGAATTGCCCCGGGCAGAGCGTTCTGTGTAACCTGTATCAGGTACTTTAACACAATGGGTTATTTTACCAAACTCTGGGCACCCAGTCAAAATCCCATTCGGCTACCAGAGGTTGAGCCCAAAATCTGCCGGGTACGCCGGTTTCTTGATCCACATGGAGGAGGTATCCCTGGGATTCGGGATTCTCTATGATGAACTTAACATTGTAGGTCCCCGCCCCATCGAGTTTAAGGTTGCTGCCATAGTGGGGCCCGTCGCTGGCGCTCATGGGCATAAAGGACCCTTCAATTTTCCAATCCGAACCGCTTTTGACGATTTCGTAGCGGACCGTCAAATTGGGAACAAAGTCCCCGGCGCCGTAGCCAAGGCCGTTGTTTTCCAGGGCTGCAATATCGGCCTCTATGTGCATGTCCGATTCGGCCGCAGGAAGGCTATTGCCTGCGGGCAGCATGTCCACCGGCTGGAAATAAACCCCCGCCACATTCAGCGGAAACAGTTCAATGTCGTCCCCGATGGGGAATTCCTCAAAACCAGCCCCTTCTTCCGCACCGGCTACTTCGGCGGGCTTATCCGCCTCTGCGGCGGCTTGATTTCCCTGTTGCGGGCAACCTGTAATAAAGATTGCTGCGCACAGCGCAACTAAAAAAAGTACTAAAAACTTCTTCATGTACTTCTCCTTATTGATTTTCTCTCATGGTCAACGACCTCGAGTGTATACCTGTTTTGTTCCACATGCCCACGGGACTTGCATATTCATGCAAAAAATCCACAAGCGCAGCAGGCTGCTAGGCGGCAGCCTTCCTTTCCAGGGCCTGCCGCTTGTTTTTCTTAATTTGAAAAACAAAGGCCGCAACGGTAAGGGCCAGCAGTATTCCCTGGGGAATAAGGGTTTCAAGGGTTGGATAAATACCCAGAATATCCACGGTAAAATTAAAGGGCAGCAGGGTAACGGGGATCACGCTGCCCTCTTGAAGCTCCTTAATGCCCGATCCGGCAAAGGAAACGGACATTACAAAGAGAAGTATACTGGTCCCCAGGAAGAACGGTTTAAGCGGAAGCCTAAGGCTTAAAACCCTGATTAGGATATACACAAGCACCAGGGCTGCGGCGCCTATACCGAATCCAAGCCACACCATGTTGACATAGGCCTTGTTCCCCGCAAGCAGGGCCTGGTAAAACAGAATTGTCTCTGCCCCTTCACGGAACACGGCAAGGAAGGCGGCAAAGGCCAGGGAAAACATCGATCCCTTGGTGATGGAGCTTTGTACCTTTCCTTCTATATAATGGGTCCAGGCTTCTGCCTCGGCCTTGGATACCATCCAGTTACTTACATAGAACAGCACCAGCACCGCCAGCAGCATCGTGGCCCCTTCGATAATTTCCTGGTTCCTGCCGCTGGCGGTGCTGGTAAGGGCATTGAGTACCAGGGCCATGACAACGCTAAAGCCCAGGGCCGCCACGGAACCCCAATACACCGGCCTAGTACTCTTTTTGTTTCCGCTTTTTATAAGGTAGGCAATAATGGCCCCCACGATAATAATCGCCTCAAAACCTTCCCGCAGTATAATAAGGAGGGAACCAAAAAAGACCCCCAGGGCACTTTCTGTCTTGCTGTCAAGCTGTTCGGCATCTTCGACGATGTACCGGGAAAGGGTGTCAAGGCTCTCTTTTACTTCCCCGTCGTTTCCCCGGGTAATGGCCTTTTTTGCCGTGCTGAACTGGTACTCTACCACACTGGCCCGTTCCCCGGAGATCCTGGCCATGACGGTTTTTTCAAACCCCAGTTTTTCGTAATATTGGAAATAAACCACATCCACATCGTCCCTGGCGCCCTTGGGGTCCCCCGCAAGGTATTTATCGTAGGCGCCGTTTATAATTCCGGCCATTTCCTCCGCGGTTTTGGTCCAATTTCTGGCCTCTGCCACGGGTTCTTCCTGTCCATCAAGGCGCCCGGCGGTTATCCTAAGAAGGTAGGTAAGCTGATTAAAACTACCCCGGACATCTTTCTGGGAAACCCCCGAACGCATGGAGGTTTTTATGTAGTCAAACCAGTCGCCGATATTTTGATCCCGTTCGGCGGATATGGTGGTTTGTACCCTCTGCCGAAAACCGCTGTCCCGGTAATATTCGTTAAACACCCTGTCCACCCGAACGCAGGCTCCTTCGATGTCCGAAGAAACATAGGTATAGAAGGCCTGGTTAAGCAGAAGCCGCATTTCCGCTTCTACCTCCAGCCAAGCCGGGGTTTCTTGGGCAAAAAGAAAAACCGGAAGAAGGACAAGGGCCTGTAAAAAGATGGGTTTTTTCATTTTAAAGTCCTTTTATCTGTTAGCATAAGATAACTATGATAGTCCATACTAACTATGTTATACAGAAGTAACAAAATTTAGTCAAGGGATGCATCTTAAATTTGCAATTTGCAGGGTATTTTCCGGAATACTGCTGGTTTTGGGAGGGGTCCCTGCGGGAAAAATGCGGGAAAAATGCGGAAAAACAGCCCCGGAGAGGGGGATGTCAGCCTATCTGTACCGGCTTTCCGGAAGCGGCGCTCTGGTACATGGCGTCCACTATCTTCATTAAGATTAGTGCTTCTTCCGGTGTGTTCAGCGCCGGGGCGCTGCCGGTAATTGTTTCAATAAAGTTTGCGGCCTGTCCTACCCTGCCCATGGTTTCGTCCTTTTCCGTCACAATATCCCTGTTCACTTGGTTTCCGTATTCTTCGGTAAAGAGCCGGCAGCTGTCGATGCTGGTGGCGTCTATGCCGTCGATGCCAAAAAGCCGTTCCACCTTGCCCCCGGCTTTTGTTCCCTGGAAGCTGACGGCCACGGTTTCCCGTTCCACAAATTCCGCCCAGGAACAACGGACCATAAGGGTTTGTCCGGTTTTAAAGGTAACCATGGCATGGCAGGAAGATTCCACGTCGGTAATCCCCGCATCGGAATCGGGGATGCCCCAGGGGCCCTTAAAAGCCCGGTTATCCATAAAATCGTAAAATACCCCCCCCAGGCACCAGGCAGGATCGGGGTACCCCATAAAGTGCAGGGCCAAGTCCAGCATGTGGGGAAGGTCGATCACCGGGCCGCCGCCGGAAAGGGCCTTGGTAGTGAACCATCCGCCAAAACCGGGAATTCCCGCCCGCCGCACCCAGTTTGCCTGGGCGGAATTGATCTTTCCCGCGGCTCCTTCCCGTATATAGCGCATCATCGCCATGGATTCGGGGCGGGCGCGGTTGTTAAAGTCGAACATTAGGATCCTGCCCGCTTTTTTGGAAGCCGCAAGCATCTGTTCCATTTCCCCGGCATTAAGGGCCGGCGGTTTTTCGCAGAATACGTGCCTTCCCGCTTCCAGGGCTTCGATAACCAGGGGTTTGTGAAATTTATTCGGGGTAACCACCGATACGGCGTCAAGGTCCGGCAGGGCCCGTAACATTCCGCTAAGGTCTTCAAAGATATTCCCCACGGGCCGGGTCTTGGCAAAGGATTCCGCCCGGCCGGTATTCATATCGGCAATGGCCGCCACCACCGCCCCCGCCCGGGTAAATCCGTCGTAGTGGTACGCGGCCATGCCCCCGGCGCCAACGATTCCTGCCTTAACTGCCATTTTATGACTCCTCTCTGGTTCCGCCGGAACGGACAGTGCCCCTGCTGCGGTCTTAGGGACGCGCCCCGAAAGAGCGCTCTATTTTTTCCGGTTCTGGGCCAGTACCGCAATAATAATAATGATACCCTGGACCAATCCGTTAAGGAAGGGCGGTACCTTTGCCATAATAAGTACGGTGGTAATAACCCGCAGCATTAAAATTCCCAGGAAGGTCCCCACAATCTTTCCCCGGCCCCCGGACATGGAGGTGCCCCCTATGGCAACCGCGGCAATGGCGTCCATTTCGTAGGCATTCCCCGCACTGGCGGAGGCTATGGCCGAAAGGCGGCTTGCCAGAAAGAATGCCGCCAGGCCGTAGAGAGTTCCGGCATAGATAAATATAATCGTCTTGACCCGGTCCACGGAAATACCGGAAAGTTTTGCCGCCAGTTCATTGGATCCAATGGCGTATACGTAGGTTCCGAACTTGGTCCTGGTCATAATAAGGGAAGTAAGGACCGTAATAAGTACCAGGAAAATCATAAGGTTGGGAAAGACCCAAACGTGCCCTGCGGAGATTTTTCTAAAGCCCTCGTATATGGCGGAATCGATAGTAAAGGGCCCCCCCTGTCCAAGCTGGTTAATTACCGAACGCCAGGCGGACATGGAAGCCAGGGTTACAATAAAGGGGGCGATACGCCCCTTGGTTACCAGGATCCCGTTTATCAGCCCAATAATAAACCCCGCCCCAAGGCAGAAGAGCAGACAAAGCCAGGCGCTTCCGGTGGCATTAAGGACCGTAACGCCCATGCCGGAAATAAAGGCACAGGCGGAACCCACGGTAAGATCGATCATCCCCGCGGAAATTACCAGGCTCATCCCCATGGCGCAGATGCCCACAATGGCCCCTTGAATAAACTGGTTGGAAAGGTTATTCCAGGATAAAAACCCGGGATTTACTATAAGCGCCACAACCATTAGAACCACAAAGCTTAGCCAGTGGCTGTAATCCGATGTAATGCGCCGCCAGATAAGTTTAAAATTTCTTCCCTTCAATAAATCCAGTGTCACTGCAAATCCTCCGTTTGAGCGCCCGTTGAATGAGCCATGATCGTAACTTCACTTATGTCCTTTCTTTCAAGGATTGTGTTGATTCTTCCCTTATACATGACAATACACCGGTCCGCCACCTGCCGGATCTCGGGGAATTCGGTGCTAAAAAGCAGCACCGCCTTTCCTTCTTTGGCCATGGCGTTTACCAGTTTATAGATTGAATACTTGGATCCCACGTCAATGCCCTGGGTGGGGTTATCCATGATGTACAGATCAGCGTCTATTTCGAGCCATTTTGACAGGATTACCTTCTGCTGGTTTCCGCCGGAAAGGGACGTAATGGGATCGGTGTCGCTGGAGGTTTTTATGTCCAGCTTTTGCTGGTTAACCATAAAACGCCGGTGTTCCTGTTTTTGGGAAATTAACATCCCCCGGTGTTTTACCGCATAGTAAGCCAGGGAGTTGTTCTGCCGGATAGACAGATCCGGCACAATGCCCCTTTCCTTGCGGTTTCTGGGGATCATGGCGATTCCGCTTCGCATAACCCGGTTAATGGAGCGAAGATCCAGCCTTCCCCCGGCGGTAAAGGCCGTTCCTTTAATAACGGGACTTGCTCCAAAAAGGGCCGTGGCAAGTTCGTCGGTTCCCGACCCTTGAAGGCCCGTAATTACCACCACTTCGCCCCGGCGCAGTTCCAGGGAAACATCCGCAAAGGTTTTTCCGGAAAGATTTTCCACCCTAAAAACCACCTCCCCCTTTTCCGGGACGGTGTTTTCTTTCAGGTTGGCGCTTACAAAGGTTTTTCCAATAAGCAGTTCCGTGGCCTTATGTTCGTTAATATCGCTGATCATTCCGGATTCGATAAAGGTTCCGTCCCGCAGCACCGTGTATTTTCCGCATATTTGAAAAACCTCCGGCATCTTGTGGGAAATATAAATAAAACTTACCCCTTCGTTTTTAAGGCTGTTCATAATTATAAAAAGATTTTCGATTTCCCTGGTGGTAAGGGCCGTGGTGGGCTCGTCCATAATGATAAGTCCCGATTTAAAAAGCAGGGCCCGGGCGATTTCTACCAGCTGTTTTTTCGCCGTTTCCAGATCGCCCACCAGGGTTTCGGCGTTAATGCCGGTATTCATATAGTCCAGCAGTTCCTGGGCCCGTTTTACTTCCGCCTGCCGGCGGATAAAGCCCCCCTGGGTATATTCCGCCCCTAAGAACATGTTCTGGAACACCCGCAGATCGTTACAAAGGGAAAGTTCCTGGTGTATAAAACGGATCCCCATTTCGCCGGATTTTTTCGGGTTCATGCTGTGAACCCGGCTGCCGTTAATTATAATTTCACCGGAATCCTGGGGAAAGGTTCCCGCCAGGATGTTCATCAGCGTGGTTTTTCCCGCGCCGTTTTCCCCTAAAAGTCCGTGGATCTCCCCAGGGCCTATATGCAGCGAAACATTCCGCAGGGCATTTACTGCGCCAAAGGATTTTGAAATGTTTATCATTTCCAAATTCATGGGAGCCTCATTTTCTGCCGTATAAAAAAAGTGCTTGCGGGAATATATTTTTCGCAAGCACTTTCTAAAGCCGGTTTTTAGCCCGCGGATGTACGCAGGTAAAACCGGCTTATGTGTCCCTGGGAGTTTGTTGCTTCGCGCATAGATTGTATAAAAATTCACAAAAGTGAATTTTTATACCTGGCAAACTCCATCGGACCAAAGGTCCGCAGCAGCCCGATAATCGTGGTTTAGATGGCTTTTTTCGTTGAAAAAGCCATCTAAACTTACAAGTCCACAGGCTGCCAGGTTAGATGCTGTAGCGGGTTACGTACTGCTCGCTTTCCATGTAGGTCTGATAGTTGGTCTTGTCGATCTCCGCAAAGGGGATCTTTACATAGGGAGCTCCCCGGGGACCGGCGGGAGCGTCTATGCTCTTGCCCTGCATTACATCCGCCCCCAGTTTAATGGCGTCCCGGATAAAGGAGGGAGAGAACGTATAGGTAACAAAGTCAATGCCGGAAAGGCCGGAATTCTCAAAGAGATCCATGTTTTCCCGCCGGCCGCCGACACCGCTTACAAGTTTTATGTTGATCGTGGCAGGGCCATTGTAGTTTTTAAGGGCGCTGACAATGCCCATAACTTCCTCATCATCGTCGGTGTAAATAGCCTGGATGGATTCAATCTCTGCCCGGCCGGCGGTGGTAAGGAAGGTTTCCAGCTGTTCCATGGCGGTCTGCTGACTCCAGTTGGTTACAAAGGATTGAACCTTGTTGAATTTACTGCCTGCGGTGGAAGCAAAGCCGTCGCTCCTTTCCTTGGGAACGGTGGAACTATCGCCCAGGAACTCAAGGTAATTTACCGTACCGGAAACATCGGCAAAATAATTGGCAAAGTATGTTCCCATGGATTCACCGATACCAACATTGTCGCCGGAAATATCCGCCGCCTGACCGCTGAAGCTTTCGATGAACCGATCGTAGATAATAAGGGGGATCTTGGCGTCCACCACTTTTTGAGCCGCACTGCGCAGCTCGTCGCCGGTAAGGGGCCACAGGATAATAACCTGGGGCTTAAGGCTAATCAGGGTATCCACAGCGTTGTTCTGTGCCCCCGATTCACCGGCGGTAAGATACCGGTAGTCCCAGCCGTTTGCTTCGGCCAGGGCCTTGGCTTCCGCTTCGCCATGCCGGATCGATTCACCGGTAAAACCATGATCCCCCGCGGGGGTAACAATGCCCATCAGGGGCTTCTTAGTTTCCCGGCGGCATGCAAAGCCGGCAATTAGAAAGACGGCCAAGCAAACTGCGAATAGTTTCTTCATAAACACATTTCTCCTTAAAAATTCCTTCCCATATATAGGGTTGGTTTAATCTTTGCCCAGTATATCCCAATGATGGAACAAATGTCAACACGGCGAATTGCGCAACACGCAGGGACGCCCATTATACCGGCAGGAGGCTTACCTCTACCCCAAGCTTTTTTGCGGCCCCTTCGGCGGCTTTTATTCCCGCCACAACCACCGGCAGGCCGGGAAAGGTCCCGGTCCGGCCATGGCCGGGCTCTGCGGGGGCGGCCTGCTGTTCCGCCGCATCCGCCAGGCGGCGGGCCACCGCGCCGGTATCCTCCGGCTGCAGGGAGATCATCGCCCTAAGCCTGGAAAGGCGGTGGGCGTTGCCGATACCGTAGAGACGGCGCAGAAATTCGGCAAATCCCCTTTCGGCGGGGGTTCGGGGGGCGGTTTCCCGGGCATAGGCGCCGATAATTGCCTTTTCCAGGCTGTCTTCGTCGATCCCTCCGGAATACCGGGTTTTTAAGATCCGGGGAAAAGCCTCCAGGGAACGGAGCGGATCCGGATCCCGGTAGGTGGACAGGGAAAAAACTCCCTCCAGGTTGTCGGGGTGGGCAAAGGCCCCGTATGCTCCCCCCTGCATCCGAATCGATTCCCAGAGGGGGCCGGTGGAAAGTTCATGGGAAAACACCAGGTCCGCCGCCTGTTCCGGGGAACCGTAGGGGGCCGCGGGAAGGGACATGGCGGCAAAGCCAATTTGCAGGGATGGGGAGGCGTATACCTCCGCAGCCCTGGGGGGCC
Organism: Spirochaetaceae bacterium; assembly: GCA_031277165.1. Lineage (GTDB taxonomy): Bacteria > Spirochaetota > Spirochaetia > Treponematales > Breznakiellaceae > JAISLT01. Next base: position 8,006 of record JAISLT010000014.1, on the reverse strand, counting down.
GGTTTTCTTCAACCTGGGGGTTTCCCGGAAAAAGGGAGAAAAACCGGCCCGTCCCCCGGCAGTGGGGATGCGGCGGCCCCGGGGGGCCGAAGGAACCGAGGCTTTCCGCCGTTTTCATGGCCCCGGGCAGGGCTTCGGCGGAACAGCTAAGGTTAAGAAACAATCCCGCCCTAAGAAGCGTTTCCCGGATATGTACCATACGATCCCGAAGTTCTTCCGTATCCATGGCCGCCAGCCGGTGGGAAAAGGGTATCTGGATAATGCCGTTCCACAGTTCATCCACTGCCCGGGAGCGGGAAATGTATTTTCCCGAACAGCCCGAGGCATAGCTATGGCCCGAGGGGGCTATGCTGGAATCGCCGTCGTTTTTCATCTCCGCCGCCAGATCCCGCAGCCGGCGAAGATCGGAAAAATCCGCCTCGCCTATGAGCCGCCGGGCCAAATCCACCGCGGAGGGAAATTTTTCGTCCAGGGCCTTGATCCGGTAGATGATCCAGTCCCGGCCCAGCAGGGCCGGAGGAACCGCCGGCGCATCCTCTCCTCCGGCGTCCGCCGGGGGCGGCGCCACAGAACCGGTTTCCAGCAGGGCATAGAACCCGCCGGTGGTCCGGGCCAGCAGACTTGATACTTCCCCGTAGTCCATTCCGGGCAGCCCCATGGAAACCACCGCCCGGGCAAAGAAGGGCAGCCAGAGGTAATCCTCCGGCTCCAGCACGTCCACGGGAAAGGCAAGATCCGCATAGCTAATGCCGTTGGTAAAAAGGGGATGGATCATGCAGGGGATGGGGCCGGTGCTTCCCCCTTCCAGCATCCGCAGTTCGGCGGGGACCCTGTCAATTTCGGCCCTTAAGTCCCCCCGGGAAAGGTGGGGGATGCTTTTTAGCGCATCGTCCCCGGCGGCCTGGATCCGCTCCAATTCTGCGGTCTTTTCTTCCAGCAGTTTTTTTTCGTTTTTACTTAGGGCCGCTTCTTTTTCCTTAAGCCGCTTGGAAAGGGCCGCCTCTTTTTTGGGCAGATAATCGGCCTCGCCCACAACGGCCACAAGGGAACGGTGGGGGTTGTTGATCAGGTATTTTTCGATGAGGGATTCAAAGAAGCGGCTGTCGCCGGAAAGGCGGTTCTTGAGGGCGGTAAAATTCGGCACAAAAAGCATCGATTCCCAGGGCCGGGCGCCGTAAAGCCAGCCCCTAAGGGCCCGGCGCATCCAGACCAATGAATAGGGGCCGTGGGAACGCTTTATTTCCCGATGGGAAAATTCTATGGAAAGCATGGCCGCTTCAATTTCTTCTTTTGGAATACCCTCTTTTACCAGCCGGCCCAGTTCGTCCAAAACCAGCCTTTCAAAACGGCGGCAGGCCCCTTCAATGCCATCCTCCTCCGTCCGAATCCCCCGCAGGCCGGTACAAAAGACCGTTTCCCGCAGTTCCCCCTCAAGCCCGGTGACGGGGGAAAGATCCTCCCCCAGACCGGATTCAAGCAGCGCCCTGATAAGGGGGGCGCCGTCGTGACCCAGAAGTATCTCCGTCAGACAAGCCAGGGCGCCGGTTTCTGCAGTGTCGGCGTTGTCTGAACAAAGCCAGGAAAGAATAAGCTGGGGCTTTTGGCCCTCTTCCTGGCCCGGACAGGGAATCCGCAGGGTCCGGGGGGCATTCCAGCGCGGTGTTTTAGCCGCCATGGGAGCGGCCATGCCTTCTTCAAGGCCCGCCAGGCATTTTTTATCCAGGAACTCCATCTGCGTTTCTGTGGGAATGTTTCCCGCCAGAAATATCCTGCAGTTGGCCGGGGCATACCTGGCCCGGTGAAATTCCCTAAGCCCATCCAGGCTAAGATCCGGTATACAGTCGGGATCCCCCCCGGAGTCGAAGGCATAGGGGGTGCCGGGCATTACCGCCTTAACCGACCACAGTCCCGCATATGCGTCCATGGACGAATATGCCCCCTTCATTTCGTTGTACACCACCCCGGTGTATTCAAGGCCGTTCTTTCCGGGAACAAGCCGCCACCCTTCCTGCAAAAAGGTCCATTCTGAAAGCAGGGGACGGAACACCGCATCGGCGTAAACCCCCATAAGGTTAAAATAGTCTTTTTCGTTTACCGAACTGGCGGGATATACGGTCTTGTCCGGAAAGGTCCAGGCATTAAGAAAGGTCTGCAGGCTCCCCTGGGCAAGGACCAGGAAAGCGTCCTTTAGGGGATAATGCTCCGAACCGCAGAGTACCGAATGTTCCAGGATATGGGGAGCGCCGGTGGAATCCTCCGGGGCCGTGGCAAAGGCAAAGCCAAACAGGTTTTCCGGGTCGCTGTTTAAGACATGAAAAAGCTCCGCTCCGCTTTTATGCCTGGCCCAGATCCCCCGGGCCTTCATTTCTTCCAGCTCCAGTACATCAAGAATTGTAAACCCGCTTACCGTGCCGCCCTTATCCAACATGATTTCTTCCTTAATCTAGTATACAACCGGCTATATGACCAGGTCCTCGCCGTTTATCATAAGGATCCTGCCCTCTTCCCGGCCCTGTCTAAACCACGCCAAAAACGCCGCCGCGGCGGTTTCCACATCCTTCCGGGGAACGGGACCGGTTATTTCTTCTTCCTCCAGAATTTCGTTCCGCCGGCCCTGGGAAAGATTGCTTAGAATTTTCTCTCTAAAGGCGGCGGTTTCTTCGGTTCCGGTCATGGCCTTAAGCAGCGGTATAATGTCCCGGTTGTCCATGCCGGCAAGTTTTTTTTGCAGGGGCAGATCCGCCGCCTTAAGCACATCCGTAAGGGTATAGATCCGGTCTTTAAGCTGTTTTCCCAGTGCCGGATCCTCCATTTCCAATTCCTTAAGGATGTGATCCCCAAATTCCAGTTCGGAGGATTTTAGAATTGCCGCCAGGGCCTGCATGCCGTCAAATCCGGCCTCTTCGTTCCTGGCTATTTTAGCTATGTGCCGGGCCTTTTCCCGAAGCGCCCCCGCCACCTGTTCCAGTATTTCGGGCGAAACGGCGCTTTGCCTGGCTATATGCTGAAAAATTTCCAGCTTTTTTTTACCGGTAAAACCACCCAAGGCCTGGGCGGATAATTTGGGAGGAAGCCGGGAAAAAACCAGGGCCGCCGCCGAGGAAGATTCTTCTTTAAAAAGCAGGGCGATCTGTTCGGGGGAAAAATCCTCCAGAAAACCAAAGGGATTGGGTTTGGCCTCCGGCGCCGCCTTAATCAGGATCTGCTCTCCCCGGTCCGGTCCAAAGGCTCCATAGAGGATCCGCCGGGCCGCCTCTATGCCCCCGGAGCTGTCTTCCCCCTGGCTGTAGGGGGAAGACAGGAGGGAACTGAATTCCTTCAGCACCAAGTGCCGTTCTTCCGGGCCTATTTCGCTAAGGCCGGCAATTTCTTTGGAAATAGCTTCTATTTGATCCGGAGGAAGCCGGGACAGAATTTCCGCCGCCTGGCGGGTTCCTATAATAGTAAGGAATTTGGCAACCCTGCGGACCTTGGACTCGGCCTTTTCCGGTTTTGCGGATGTTTTAAGAAACCCCGGAAGGGCCGGCGTTTGTTCCTCTCCCATGGCTTATCATAGGATTTTATCGGGATTTTTCCAATGGGGTTTCTTTGAATCTTTAACCCGGCGTATTACCCGCCGGCAAAAGCGTCAGTTCCGTTTCCCGGTCAAAAAATTGGGCCTTTGACATATCTGCCCGGAAGTTCACCGTATCCCCCACTTTAAAGCTGCGGCTGGGCCCGGTCCGGGCAACCAGGGGCTGGGTTCCCGCCAGGAGCCACAGGTGTATATCCGCCCCCAGGGGTTCTACCACGGTAATTTTTGCGGATATGGTGTTTTCTTCGGAACCCTCGACATAACTAAGATCCTCCGGCCTAATGCCAAAATATACCGTTTTGTTCAGATGCGTTTTTAGCGGTTCCCCGCATTCCGCCGGGGGCCGCAGTTCGCAGCCGTCTCCGGCCAGGACAAGGCCGTTTTTATCCGCCACCTTTAAGGAAAGGAAGTTCATAGGCGGCGATCCGATAAAGCCCGCGACAAATTTATTGGCCGGATGGTTGTACAGGTGGAGGGGACTCCCTATTTGCTGGACCCTGCCGTCCTTCATCACCACAATTTTATCCGCCATGGTCATGGCCTCTACCTGGTCGTGGGTCACGTAGATCATCGTGGCGTTAAGCCGCAGGTGAAGGTCCGACAGCTCCGCCCGCATCTGGACCCGCAGTTTAGCGTCCAGGTTGGAAAGGGGCTCGTCAAAGAGAAATACCTTGGGGTTCCGCACAATAGCCCTGCCCACGGCTACCCGCTGGCGCTGTCCGCCGGAAAGGGCCCTGGGTTTGCGATCCAGAAATTTTTCTATATCGAGAATTTTTGCCACCTCGTGGACCCGCTTGTCAATGTCGGCCTTGGGAACCCTTTTTATTTTAAGTCCGAAGGCCATGTTTTCGTACACCGACATGTGGGGATACAAGGCATAGTTTTGAAAGACCATGGCAATATTCCTGTCTTTGGGGGGTACGTCGTTCATTTTTTCATCGTCGATATAGAGGCTGCCTTCGGTAATATCCTCCAGACCGGCGACCATCCGCAGGGTGGTGGACTTGCCGCATCCCGAGGGTCCGACAAAGACCACAAATTCCTTGTCTTCCACGGTAATATTGACATCATCCACCGCTTTGATGCCGCCTTCGTATATCTTGGAAATATTTCTTAGCTCGACTTTTGCCATGATCCGCTCCAATTATTCTAAAATATACACCATAGTATAGAAAGACATTCTACGCACAGGCGCTCTTCCATAAATAGCTTAAGATAAGTCTAGAAGGCCCCGGTGAATTTGTCAAGAAAAGCGGATGAATAATTGAGGCAATACGTACCGGGCTGCCACCCCTATCCGGGCAAAGGCATCCGGCGAATCATGTACGGGTGCTGTACCGCCCGTGAGGAAGGCATGGAGTTTTGCGATGTCAAACCGCTATTCCTTTTCAAACAACGCTCGCCTGTCGCAAAACTCCGCAGCAAATTACGCCTATTCCACTACGACGATACCGGAAACATCACCCTCTCCGGTAACGGGAAGATCATGCCTAACCCCGTCTTTCCAGTAACAGGGTTTCCAGTTATTCTTCCCGGCCACATAGACCGATCCGCCGGATACGGCGATGTACATGGTATACATGTCTGTTTCGGGAAAGTCGATTCTGGCCCCGTCTTTCCAGTACCCACTATTACCCCCGGACACATAGACCGATCCGCCGGATACGGTGATGCCGTAGGTAAAGGGAGTTTTTCCGATGGGAAGGTCGATTCTGGTCCCGTCTTTCCAGTAACAGGGCGTTGAGCCATAAAACCCGGCCACGTAAACCGATCCGTCGGACACGGCAATACCGGTGGCCCGGCCATCTTTTCCGGTAAAGGGAAGGTCATGCCTAACCCCGTCTTTCCAGTAACAGGGCGTCCTGGGCGTCTTGACGGCGTTACCATAATACCCGGATATATAAACCGATCCGTCGGATACGGCAATGCCGGTGGTCTGAGCATCTGCTTCGGGAAGGTCGATTCTGGTCCCGTCTTTCCAGTAACAGATCTTAATACTGTCGGCCTGATACCATCCACTCACGTAAACCGATCCGCCGGATACGGCAATGCCGGTGGTTTGAGCCGCTGTTCCGGTAAAGTTAATTTTGGTTTTGTCTTTCCAGTAGCCGTTCCTTCCACTCACGTAAACCGATCCGCCGGACACGGCGATACCGGTGGCAAGGCCATCCCGGGAAAGGTCAATTCTGGTCCCGTTTTTCCAGTAACAGGGAAAAGTGGGGCCCATCTCTCCCTGGGGATAATAATTCCCGGCCACATAGACGGCGGGTGCGGCAGAGCCGTCCCCTTGGGCGAGGCCGGGGTAGCTTACCAGCGTAAGGCCGGCAAGAACCACAGCGATGGTCAAAATCTTCTTCATATTTTCTCCTTAAAACTTGTAAAAACAGGCTTTTGTCCACGGAAGAGGTTTCGCCGCAACCTGTCTTGGACAGGCTGCCGGACTTTCCCACGGGACCGCCATAACAAAACCATTCTACCCGAATAAGGAATTTCTTGCAAGGATACGCATTGCGCCCCGTTAAATCTAACCATAGCGGGACGTTTGCGTCCGTAGGCAGGTATGGACTACTGAGGGCTATAAAGCGGCAGTTCCTGCGCCGCCTGCCGGGGCGTCGGGTTCCGGCGGGGCTTGCCTTTACCATTCCCTGGGTTTAAAGTCTTCAGGAACGCTGATTTTGACCGTATCCCCGGACTGTTCCAAAACAAAAAATCCGTTCTTTATTGCAAGGGCCTTTACCTCATCAGCGGCTATGGCGCCGGCCACCGCCCCAAGGAGTTTTCTCTTGTCCTGATGCTCATCGGCATAGCTCCTGAGCTTCTCCATACGCCGTACATGATCCCGCACGTCGTTGTCCGTGAGGGTGGTTTTTACCTCCACCGCCAGGGCGGTGTCCCCGTTTTCAAGAAGAATGTCAACTTCGGTAATGTACGCGCCCCGGGTGTCCCGGTACCGGACATTGAAGCCTGCTTTCCCAAAGACATACCCCAATTTGTTGAACTTTTCAAGGATATTGGGGGCGATAAGCTCTTCCACCAAGTCGCCGATACGGCTCCCCAGCTTGCTTATCTTGCGGTCGGTTTCCTGAAATTTGAGGTCAGTTTCTTTAAACCTGCGGTCGGTTTCCTTGAACTTGAGGTCAGTCTCCTGAAACATGGCCCAGACCTTTTCAAAGGTCCGCCCCATTTCCGGTTCACGGGAAATTTCTTCGGTCATGGGAAGAATTTACTATTATTGGCGTTTAGTTGTCAACGCGCCCCCCTTGACCCATTCCGGTTTTTTTGCTATAAACCGGAAAGGTACCCCATGTCAGATAATCAGTCAAAGAACAATCAGCAGGAAAAACTTGAACGCCTTCGCCACTCGGTAAGCCATATCATGGCCCAGGCGGTGACCAGGCTTTTTCCCGGAACCAAAGCCGCCATAGGCCCTTCAATCGAAAACGGCTTTTACTACGACTTTTTATTTCTCCCCAGGGAGGATGGGAAGCCCCCCCTGGCCGCCGAAGACCTTCCGGCCATTGAGGCGGAGATGAAACGGATCATCGACTCAAAACAGGATATGGTCCGGGTTGAATTGAGCCGGGACGAGGCCCTTTCGCGCTTTGCCGCCGAGCCTTTCAAAACCGAGCTGATCAATGAGCTTCCCCCGGACGAGGCGATTTCGGTGTACGAAAACCGCGAAAGTTCCGGGCCGGACGCGGGGAAATGTGTCTGGGCGGATCTTTGCCGGGGCCCCCATGTGCAAAACACCAGGGAAATCAACTCGGCGGCCTTTAAGCTCCAGAGCATAGCCGGGGCCTATTGGCGGGGTGACGAAAAGAGGCCCATGCTGACCCGCGTTTACGGAACCGCCTGGGAAAATCCCAAGGACCTTAAGGCATATCTGGCCTTTCTGGAAGAAGTGGAAAAGCGGGATCACCGCCGCGTCGGCAAAGACCTGGACCTTTTTTCCACCCACGAAGAAGCCGGCGCGGGGCTTATCTACTGGCATCCCAACGGGGGCCGCATGAGGGTGGCCGTCGAAAATTTCTGGCGCGCCGAACATTACCGGAACGGCTACGAAATCCTCTATACGCCCCATATAGGAAAAAGCTGGCTTTGGGAAACATCGGGCCACCTGGGTTTTTACAAGTCCAATATGTACAGCCCCATGGAAATCGACAACCAGGACTATATCATCAAACCGATGAACTGTCCCTTTCATATTATGATCTACAAAAACGCCCAGCGGAGTTACCGGGACCTGCCCCTGCGCTGGGCGGAACTGGGAACTGTGTACCGTTACGAGCGTAGCGGCGTCCTTCACGGGCTGTTGCGGGTCCGGGGCTTTACCCAGGACGACGCCCACATTTTCTGTACCCCCGCGCAGATGGAAAGCGAGATTCGGGAGGTGCTGCGGTTCAGCCTGTGGATATGGAAGGTCTTCGGTTTT
>JAISLT010000094.1 GCA_031277165.1 Spirochaetaceae bacterium | reverse complement strand
GCTTCCGCCTCCGCCACGATACAATGGGCCATCTTCCCTCCGATACGCGCATACGGCCCGGCCAGCCCCGGAACCGATTGTCCCATCATGTACCGGCGGCCCGGTATTCCGCAAGAAGGACGTTTTTCCGGGGAACCCCGTAAAATCCCTGTCTTCGAATCCCTTGACATATCATAAGATTCACTGATAATTTGGAACGGATTGTCATAAACGTAATAAAAGACATTTTTGCAAGGGGGATGTTATGAATTTTCTCTGTAAGCAAAATAAGATAATGACTTTTGCGCTGGTTCTGATCCTGGGCTTCCTGCCCGTCCTGGGGGCGCAGAGTTCCGACCCCGAAGTGGGATTGCTTCGGGGCTTAGGGAATCTGTTGCCGGAATCCCGGGATCTCCGCCTGCCCGAATCCAGCCTGAGCAAGGCCAGCGCCGGGACCCTCAGCGGGGACGCCGACTCCTTTATGTCCGCCGTGGATTGGGGGTCCATCGAAAACCTGGACAACGTCTTCGTGCTCGGCGGGGTAGACGAGTGGGGCCTTTCCCTGGGCTTCGCCAAAAAGTTTGGCAAGGTCTACCTGGGGGCCTCCTATGCGGGGGATCTGATTGACGAGATCTACCGCCGGGTCACCAACAAAGATGTGGAACCCCTGTGGATGATCGATACAAAAAATGACGATTCTAAGGACTTTAACTCTACCCTGGTGGATATAACCGGTAAAATCCCCGACGGCGTGACGGTCAGCAATAACGATATAAACCTCATCGTTGGCACGGGGATCTTCGGGGTCCGCCTTGGCTTTTCCGAGTATATCCGTTCGGTACGGGATTATTCGGACGCCCCCGGCTGGGGTTTTGAGGAGAGTCTGGAAAGCAGCCTAAAACCCAACCTGGAACTGGGCTTTAATATCCCTACGGGGAAGGTGGCGATCAAGCCCTCCCTCCGGGCCGCCTTCGACATCCATCAGTTTTATTCTCGCAGCGGGGATCTGGACTATGCGGCTACTGACGGCGTTAATCCCAAAATTTTCTGGGAACTTAGTGCCAACCGGGTTAACTTCCTGGAGCCCTCCGCCGGTTTAGGCATCGCCGTGGAGCTTGCCCTTTCCGATACCTCGTCCATGGAATTTGCCCTGGAGGGGGAAGGGGCCCTGAGGATCTACCCGGCCGCCGGTGAGTCGGGTTCTATCGATTCCTTTCGTGAGCGGGGTGAAGCGACGGATAGTTCCACCGGCGGCTACCCGAAATTGCCCTTATTTCCCGATTCTACCGGTGGTTATATACGTCCTGATGGGACCATAATACCCAGGACTAGTATAGAGACTGTAAGTTTGGAAGGTATTGACGTTACCATCCCCACGGATCTCCGGTTCAGCGGGGCGCCCAGCTTCTCCTTTACCGGGGATATTACCGAACGCCTCACCATGGGCTTGTCGGCGGCGATAAATGGCGGTTTTGGCCTTCAGACCATCGAAGCAAAAGTTGGCGATATAAAGGCATTTTCCGCAACGGCGGTAAGCATAGACATCGCCCCGGATTTGGCCCTGGGGGCAAGCTTCCACCTGATCCCCGATCATTTCTCCCTCCACGCCGGCCTTGGCCTTGAGCTGTTCTCCTTTGGGGTTAGTACCATCGAGGCCGAATCCAAAGTTTGGGGAGTTTCCGATAAAACCACTGAAACCCGCTTTGGTATGCCCAGCGCCCGTTTCGGCGGCGTCCTCACGATCAACCTTACCAAGTCGGTGGCCCTGGACGCCATGGCCTTTTCTTCCGGCCTGGACAGCTTTGACGCCACCAAGTTCAACCTGCTGCTTACCATAAAGAAGTAATCCGGCCGTCAATGACCTTATCTGCATAGGACAGAAGACCCCCGGCCTCCGCCGGGGGTCTTGTTTTTTTGAACCAGCGGGTAGTCAAGACTAAAACCGCCGTTAAGAATTTTACCGCAAAGAAGGCGAAGAAGGGGCACGAAGGGGGGAAGCTAGGAAATCGGGTCCTTCGTGTACCTTTGCGCGCCCCCGTGGTAAATATTCTTCTTCTCTAATCCCCTTCTCTTATCCGATCATTTAGCCCAGTCAACCTACTGGCCCCCCCGTATGGGGGAATGAATCCGGCCGCTAAAAGCCGGTTTTTTACCCAGCAAAATGGCTAAGCGGCTGCAAACGTGACAGGACACTAGACATTTCATTTGAAGGGTCTATACTATAATAGATTGAGGTTTTCCCAAAACTTCAGTTTTTAGGAAAGCTACTCTGAATTTATAAAGAAAAAGCGGGCGTTTGACCGCTTTTTCCAAAGCCAATCCTAAAACTAACCGAGTTTTGGGATTGGCTCGGTTTTACGAGAGTTGCTCAAAAGCTCCGGGGCGGACCAAGGGTCCGGCAGTAACCGTTTAAAAACGGCAAAAGGCCTGGGTTTTTTTTAGGAATCCCTGCTTTTTGGGGGACCGGCCGGGTTATCGGACAAGCCTGTTGATTCCAAGGGGTAAGTTATGCGTCAAAAATTTTTCCGCGGGGCCCTGTTGGGCGCCCTGGCCCTGGTCTTCGTCTCCTGCGATTTAGCCAAGGCGCCGGATTTTGGGACCGGAACCCTCACCCTGTTCCTGCCGGAGACCAGGGGGGCGGCGGCTTCCCGGGCGGTCCTGCCGGATAGTTTCACCG